>JAJZHT010000028.1 GCA_021804455.1 Pseudomonadota bacterium
CTTAACACCGCTATTCGTCGCTAGGCAACTTCATTATACGTCCCCTTCGCCTCAAGGCGAGGGATTTTATATCCCCGAAGGGGACATTAACCCATTGTTAACGATTGGAAGTTATATTCCCACCCTCCGGCCCCCGGCCGCCCAGGGGAATGTCTTCACCATAGCAGAAGAGTGGTTAATTCCTTCTTAATATTCAGAACCGATCCAACAAAAAAGTTTCCTCAGTGTCGCCAAAAAATTATACAAGACAGCCCTCATAAAAAGGTCATGATTGATTCTTGTTTAAAATCCTGATTTTCTTAAGGGACTTAAGCATCCAAACTGAAAGTAGGAGATAAACTCAAATCCAGATTAACGGGAGCGAAAGCATCAAATAAAATTTCCTTATCTCCCTGAATGTTCTGTTTTATACCCTGACATAGGGGCACCTTATCTTGGCTTAAGGATGAACCCTTTAAAAGTGCCAGAATAAACCCCTCTTTTGAAAGCTGCTGAACATAAAGAGGGGGGATCTCACAAAGAGCGCCCCCATCAACCAAAATACAATCAAAAGGACCTTCTTCAGGAAGACCTTCTTTTAGATCCTCTTTTTTGTAGAAAGAAATATTATCAAAAGCTGCCAAATTTTGCTGGGCCAGAGTTAATAAAGAATCCTGATTTTCAACAAAAAAAATTGTGAACCCCAGTTGATGAATCAAAGCCGCGCTATAACCGCTTCCGCCCGCAAGAAGAAGAATTTTTTTAGATTGATCTTTGAAGGAGAAAAGGGGGAAAAGCAAACGTGTTAAGGTTAAAGGCGTTAACAGAAAACGTTTATTGGCGTGTTGTTCTAAAGGAAAATTCCTGTCGGCGGTATAATGCCCGCGATAAAGAGGTGGAATAAATTTCTGCCTTGGGGTGCTTAATAAAGCCTGGATAAAAAAATCAGGTAAAACCATATGGGGACTTAATTGGGTTTGAATCATATGGGCCAAAGGATTACCTGTAAAATTTTCTGAATAAAAAGACAAAATAAACCTTAAAAGTTTGCGAGAGGGGTTGACCAAAAACAACTATCTCTTTATATCCTGAAAGAGGAACGCTAGAAAGTTAAAATTTTCTGGAAATCTTTGGCCGGGTGGCAGAGTGGTCATGCAGAGGATTGCAAATCCTTGTACGTCGGTTCGATTCCGGTCCCGGCCTCCATTAAGATTATCCGTTCCTTTTTCTCTTTATCCAGTTAGTTTGAGTATCTTTACGATTTTCTAACCTTTTTACTCTAAGATAAAAGCAAATTTATATTTGCGTTTGTTGCCAGCATCGTGAAACTTTCTGATCTTCTTACAGCCAAAAACATCCTGATTACAGGCGTTACGGGTTTCGTGGGAAAAGTATTTTTATTGCAAGTTTTAGACCAGTTTCCTGGGGTTAATAAAATTTACATTCTTATCCGTTCTGGTAAAAGACAATCGGCTCAAGAACGGTTTTTATCCCTGCAAACAACACCTTCCTTTTTACATTTAAAACACGAAAAACCTTCTTTCGGCACTTTGTGGAATGAAAAAGTTCACCTTATAGAGGGGGATATCTGTCAAAAAAATATTTTTTTAGACCTTGACCAACGAGCGCACTTATTAAAAGAAATTGATATTGTTGTAAATTGTGCAGCTATTACTGCCTTTCAAGCGAGCTTTAAAAAGGCTGTTGAAACCAATATTTATGGCGTAGAGAATCTTTGCGATTTCGTCAAGCAAAGCGAAAAAGCGCGTTTGGTGCACACATCAACAGCATACATAGCTGGTGAAAAAGATGGCTACGTTCCTGAAATATTGCAGGGTGAAAACTCTCCTAATGGAAAAAGTTTTGATTACGAGACTGAAAGAAAATGGATTGAAGGAAAAATTGAAGATTTAATCAATCCAAGCCAAACAAACCATGAAGATGACCCAAAAATGATCGGGATAGAACGGGCGCGTCAATGGGGATGGCTGAATACTTATATTTACACCAAAGCTTTGGGAGAAAAAACCATCCAAAGGAATCTTTCTCCAGAACAATTTTCCATTGTACGCCCCTCCATCATTGAATCATCGGTGCAGTTTCCTATGGCGGGTTGGAACGAAGGATTGAATACAACGGGTACGTTCCTTTATCTTAACCAGCAAGGATATCGTTTTTTTGTTGCTGAACCTCAAAATACGATTGATATCATCCCCGTTGATATTGTAACCAGCACTTTATTGGCCGTGTGCGGCGCTGTTCTTACAGGTCATCATCAACCTGTTTACCATATCGGGACTTCTGACTCTTCTCCCCTTATGATAGAAACATTTAAAGAATATTGTTATCATTGGCTTAAAGAATCTAAACAGGCTTCAGGGTTTTTCCCACGTTTGATGTTTTCAATAAAACCTCGGCTTGTAAAACCCAAAAGCCTTTTTACAGCCACAGGTCTTCTGATAAAGTTTGAGAAATTTTGTTCTTTTTTTGAAAAATGGCATCTTAAAATACAAACTTTTCATTTTCTAAAGTTATTGAAAAAAAAATTAGCCGTTATGAGTATGACAGAAACCGCTTTTCAAGATTTTTCTTATTATCATACTTACATTTTTGAGAATAAAAATCGCATGATGCTTTGTTATGATGATTTTCATAACCACCAAAAGACCATACAGGATTGGCGAGCCTACTGTTTTGAAAAACATTTGCCAGGGCTTAATCAATGGGTTTTTAATCACCTTCCCAAAATCCTTCAAACCCAGGACGCAACCGAGACATCCCCATGACACTTTCCCCTATATGTATTGGTTTTTTATTTTTGATTTTACGAAGTACCCTTGTTTTTGGTTTTCAAAGGCTATCCAAAACTCCCTGGGCTTCCAGGCATCGTATCGACAGAACTTCCATTCCCTTAGAGCAAGAACAACGCGAACATTCTCGCTGGTTTTTAGGAATGGTCCTTGATTCCACGTTATTATATTTTCTTCTCTCTCTTCATGTTTTCCAGTTTTCTTCTCAGCATGGTTTTATTTTTATAGGATTCTTATTGTGGAACCTGTCTATTATGGCTATCACCGCTTGCTTCACAGCCATAGGTATTTATACAAACACCACCATATCATTCATCATTTATCGGTTGTTGTTCAGCCCATCACCTCGTATACATTTACATTTTTAGAAAGACTTTCTTACACTCTTCTCTTCAGTTTACCAGCCATCCTTTTAAATTTCATAACGGGTATTTCACTTGAGGCTCTTTTTGTCTATTACCTTGTTTTTGACGCTTTGAACAGTTTGGGTCATTTGAATACCGAAATTTTCCCGGATGGGTATCAACAAAGTTTTCTAAAATGGGTTCTTTATACCCCCAGTTTTCATCGCCAACATCACAAACGCTATATCAAGAATTATTGTTTATTTATGCCAATCTTTGACAAATTAGGGGGGACAGTTTGCCCACATACAGAGGAAGTTTTTGTTCAAGCAAAGAAAGGTTATAAAAGATAAACCTATTAGACTGTTGATTGAAAACGCCCCCTTATTAACAGCTCTTGAGAAAGTACCTTGCCTATGTCTAAATAGGGACATGAAGCGAGAAGGCCCCTACCCCAATCTTTTTGGTATCCCCTTTGGGAAGCATTTTAGCCGTGAACTTGTTCAGTCTTTACAAAACAAGGCCCGATCACCCTTTGATTTAGCCCAAACGGTTGTTTTTGTGCCTACCATCCGAGGGGTTTCCATACTAAAAAAGATATTTTATCAGAACGCAACAAACCAAGGACTGTTGTTGCCAAGAATTATTCCTCTGAATGACTTTAGGGATGATTTTATCCTAGAGGCTGATTTAGACGAATCCATTCCACCCCCTGTTAATAAATGGCAGAGACTGGGGTTACTAACCCAAATGGTTCTTAAGATCCCGGGATACACGTCACCCCCTCGTGCCTTAAAAATGGCTGAATCTTTGGCCGATTTGCTTGATGAGATTGAATTATTAAATCTTGACACCTCCCAGCTTGAAACCTTGGTCAGCGCGGATTATGCAGAACATTGGCAAGTTACCCTAAAGTTTCTAACAATCATCAGTCAACAATGGCCTGGAATCCTGAAAGAGTATCAAGTCATCGGTCCACAGGCACGAACGCATACTCTTCTTACAAATTTGGCCAAAGAATGGCAAAAAAATCCACCGACTCACCGTATTGTAATCGCCGGTACAACAGGAACCGTTCCAGCCACAGCGCATTTGATCAAAACGATTCTATCGCTTCCCCGGGGGGAAGTTTATTTATCTGGCTTTTCAGAAGAGTCTTTGCAAAAAAAACTTTCCCTTTCTCATCCTTTATATACCCTAAGTTGCCTTTTAAAATTTTTGAATGTTTCTCCTCAAGAAGTTATTCCCTTAAAGTCCACGTCCATACAAAGATCCGACCGTCAACAGCTAATCTATACAGCCATGAAGGAAGATTCTCTTGATCTTCCATCTTCCTTTTCGCCTGTTGACGCGCCTTCTATGGTTACGTGCAAAGATTTAAGAACCGAAGCCAGAGTCATTGCCCTCATCATGCGGCAGGCAATTGAAACAACAACGGGCCCTATTGTTTTGATTACGGCTCATCAGAACCTTGCCACCTGGGTGCAACAAGAGTTAAAGCGCTGGGATTTGGTGGCAGATCGGTCCGATGGTGTCCCTTTATCACAAACCCCTGTCGGCACGTTTGTATTATTGGTTGCTGATTATCTGATATTTCCAACGGTTTCTAATTTTTTGGCGGTTCTAAAACATCCTCTTTGCGGTCAACAAAACCGCCCCAAGCATCTTAAAAATGTTCGCAAGATGGAAAAGGATGTGATTCGCCGCCCTGAGTTCGAATTTCATCAGCTTCAATCTTTGACGCAACATGAATTCCCTGACTTATACAACTGGCTTGAACCTCTTTTAATCCTTGTGAAAGATGCCTCTTTATTAACCGGAAAACAGAATCTTTTTGACCTTGTCAATTACCATTTCAAAACATGCGAACAACTGACCCAAGCTGAGGAAACATACCCCTTATGGAAGCAAGAGGATGGCTTGGCTATGAAAAACTTTTATCAAGACCTTTTGGATAAGGCCCATTATTTTCCTGCCCTCATGTCAACGGATTACCCCTCTTTTTTAAAAAAACTGATGGAGAAAGAGGCTAAAATTCACGATCAAACAGGAATAGGATCACGCCTACAGATTTTGGGGGTGTTGGAAGCCCGTCTTGTTGATGCCGAGGTTGTCATCCTGGGAGGTCTAAACGAGGGGAGTTGGCCTCCCACCGTGACAGAGGACTTTTGGTTAAGCCGTTCGATGCGGCAATCTTTAGGTCTTCCTCTTCCCGAACGACGTTTGGGACAATCAGCCCATTATTTTTGCGGTTGCTTTTACGCGCCTTATTTGTATTTAACCCGCAGCGAAGAGGAAGACGGCGTCCCTACCCTTCCCAGCCGCTGGTGGCAACGCTTGGAAGCTGTTCATTTAAAAAACCAACACCTTTTCTCGAATTCTGCAGCCATTCCCTGGCAGGCATGGGCAAAGGCTTTAACAGGAGAAGAAGACATCCAAGCTCTTCCCCCCCCTCTTCCAAAACCTCCAACAAAGGCACGTCCTAAACATTTTTCAGTAACCGATATTGAACGATGGATGCGTGACCCCTATGGTATCTATGCGAAGCATTGTCTTAAACTTTCCCCTTTGCCAGAAATTTCTGCATCTTCTGCTGTTCAACAAGGGCGCTTAATTCATAAAGTTTTGGACCCTTACATCAAAACTTACGGTCAAGAGAATCCTAGCGTTGAAAATTTGTTGAATTTGGCCTTCCCCTTTTTCCAGAAAAATATCCTTAGCCAAACATTTTGGTGGCAACGATTTCAAAAAATCGCCTATTGGTTTATTGAGCAGCTTCACAAACGGCAAGGGACCTCCTTCTTAAGTGAACACAGGTTAGAAGCCAGTATTACGATTCAAAACCAAACCTTCACCTTAAGGGCTATAGCCGACCGTTTGGATAAGACCCAAGATTTGATAAAAGTTGTCGACTATAAAACAGGTTCTTTACCCAGTATGCAGGACATTCAACAAGGTTTTTCTCCGCAGTTACCTCTAGAAGCTTGGTTGGTGCAACAACAATGTTTTGCGGAGCCTGCCGTGGCGATGGAATTATGGCATCTAACAGGCAAAGAGCCGGGTGGAAAAATTGTTCCTGTAAATACGGACCTTGAGTTCTTAAAACAAACAGAACAAGGATTAAGGCGTTTATTGACTGTGTTTATGGATTCCAACACACCCTATCTTGCCTGCCCAAACCCTGATGTGAGTCCTGCCTATAATGAGTATGCTCATCTCGAACGCTTAAAAGAATGGCAGGGACGGTCATGAACGCTGCTTTCTCACCCCAACAGGCGGCGATTGACCCTCGGGTCAGTTGTTGGGTTGCAGCCTCGGCAGGAACGGGTAAGACTAAAGTTCTGGTGGATCGTCTAGCACGACTGCTTCTGGAAGGGTATGCGCCTGAAAAACTGCTTTGTATCACCTTTACCAAGGCTGCCGCTGCAGAAATGCAACAACGCCTGTTGGAGCAATTAAAACGATGGGCAATTGCCGATCCAGAAACATTACAAAAAGAGCTAAGCCATCTTTTGGATCAAAATCCATCCTCAGAGATTGTAAAGCGAGCCCAATCCCTTTTCTTTATAACCTTGGACACACCGGGTGGATTGAAAATACAAACCATCCACAGTTTTTGCCAAGTACTCCTGCAACGTTTCCCGTTAGAAGCCGACATTGATCCCTGTTTTAATCTGATATCAGAAGAAAAAGCCCATCAAATGTTATCTGATGCCCAAGAAAAGGTTTTTTCTGCCCCGTCTGAGGCGTTGAAATTTTGGTTAACACACCTGACCACAGAATTTTCCGATGGCCGTTTTGAAGAAATGCTACAAAATCTTCATCATCAAAAAGCCTCTTTTTACTATTTTTTAAGCTGCTATCCAAGCCCCGATGATTACCAACAAATTCTGGAACAATTTCTAAATTTTAGAGAAACAGTATCGCCAATATCCCCAGAAATTTTAAAACACATCGGTCAGATTTTAGAAAAACAGCCCCATCGCACAGATCAAAAATTAGGCTTAAAACTTTCTGAAAAGAATGACCAAGATCTCGAAGATCCAACCTTATTTTTAACAAAAGAAGGAACCCTCCGTAAAAATTTGACCAGCCAGGCATTTGTCAAGGAATTCCCAGACCTTTATCAAAGATTGCAACAACAAGCAAACTATCACTTTATGTCCCAGCAAAACCTTTATCATAAGAAAATTGTTGAGGGAACGATGGCATTTGTGCACGTTGCGAAAGCCATTTTCGAAACTTATCAAGATGATAAGAAACACCAAGGGGTTCTGGATTTTGAAGATCTTATCGCTGCCACGAATCGATTGCTTCAAAAACCAGGGATCTCGGATTGGGTATTTTATAAATTAGAGGGGGGATTTGAACATATCCTGGTTGATGAAGCCCAAGACACCAGTCCAGCCCAATGGCATGTACTGCAACAAATGTTATCATTATTGTTAATTCCTGATCATCCTCATCGAACCCTTTTTGTGGTGGGGGATATTAAACAATCGATCTACAGCTTTCAGGGGGCGAAACCCCTGTTATTTGCAAGTCTTCAGCCTTTTTTTCAACAGGAATTGGAAGCTCAAGGTCGCCCCTGGCGTAGTGTCCAACTGCAGGTTTCCTTTCGTACCACCCCCGCTGTGTTGAATATTGTTGATCATATTTTTCAAAAACACCCTGAAGGGGTTCAATTCTATGAAAAAATCCAACATATCAGTTACCGCCAAGAAGCCGCCGGCTTGGTTGAAATTTGGCCCGCCCTTCAACCTTTAAAAAAAGAAAAAACAGAAGAGTTGTGGCCTTTGCCCCTTGAGCAAAAAGAAAGTTTGACGGCAGGGGCTCTTCTGGCTCAGCAAATCACAACAAAAATTCAAATGCTTTTAGACAGTAAAGATATTTTGCCCAGCACAGGCAAAAGAACGTGCCCTGGAGACATTCTGATTTTGATACAACGACGAGCGGATTGGATTCCTCTTTTGCTGCAAAACCTAAAGCGACAACAGATTCCCGTAGCGGGTATGGATCGCTTGAACCTTAAGGATCATCTGGCTGTTTTGGATATGATCGCCCTAGGGCGATTTTTATGTCTTCCCCAGGATGATTACAGTTTGGCATGTGTTCTTAAAAGCCCCCTTTTAAACCGCGGGCATGGTATCCGTGAAGAAGATCTTTTTACCCTTTGTCACAATAGAGAAAGCAGCCTTTGGGAATCTTTGCAGCAGCATCAAGACCAAAAAGATGTTTTTAAAGACTGTGTAGATTTTTTAAAGCTTTGGTTATCACAGGTTGATTACGCAAGTCCGTTTGCTTTGTATCACAGTATTTTGTGCCAAACTGAAAAATTTTTTATAGCCCGATTGGGGCATGACTGTGAGGATGTGTTGTATGCTTTCTTGCAGCAAGCCTTAGCCTATGAACAACAAGAAAATGCTACTTTGCAAGGCTTTATTGACTTTATCAATGATCAAGAAACAGAGATCAAACGGATCACCTCCCCCTGTGCCGATCAAGTGAGAATTATGACCGTTCATGGCGCCAAAGGTCTGCAATCACCCATAGTTATTTTGGCAGACAGTGGCGATCAACCCACCTTGCAAAAAGAATTATTTCTATGGCACGAGGCTGAAAAACCCTTGTTTTTATTAAAACCTCCTCAAGCCTATGAAACGGAAGTGTTGAAAGGTTTAAAACAATCCGCACTTGACCGTCAAAGCCATGAACAACGACGTCTTTTGTATGTAGCCTTAACGCGTCCCCAAGATCGTTTGTATATAACCGGGCTTTCCAGGCGTTCAGAACCTGGTGAGTGGTATCAAATAATAGAAAGTATTTTACAAAAAGTAGGGAAACCTACACCAGAAGGGGGGTGGTGTTATCAGCCTCAAAACTTTCAACACGATCTTTCAACACCTTATTTACCTCAACCTTTATGGCTTCCTACTTGGTTTACGGAGAAACCTTTAAAACAAGATCTATGGAGGACGCCGCGTTCAGCCATGTCGAAAGATTCAAACCCAGCGGTTACAAAGTCTCAAGAACGAGGAATTCTTTTGCATCATCTGTTTGAAATATTAGGGCAGAAAAAACGCCCTTGGACTTTTGAAGGGTTGTTTGAGACAGCGCAACGGTGGTGGGATCATCATCATCGCCCAGTCCTTTTAAAAGAACACGATTTTAAAAAGGTGATCGATATTTTGTTAGATCCAGCTTATGAGGTTTTTTTTGGACCCCATTCTCGTGCTGAGGTCGAGATAAAGGTTGCAGATTTTTTGGGACGTATCGATCGTTTGGCAATCCTAGAAGATACGGCTTTTATTCTGGATTATAAAACAAGCGGCCGAGTTCCCACCCATTCTGATGCCCTAGAACCTGCTTATCGCCAACAATTGAACCTGTATCGTGAAGCGATACAGAAAATTGACAATAATTTTAAGGTTCGTACATTTTTACTATGGACAGAAGGACCTGAATTGATGGAAATTTCATACTGATTACTGAATCACTTTCTTACTTCAAAGGAGTCTTGCCCATGGCCTTGTTACAAACCACAGATGCGACTTTTCAACACGATGTTTTACAATCTTCGGTGCCAGTATTGGTGGATTTTTGGGCTGAATGGTGCGGTCCCTGTCGTATGATTGCTCCCATTTTAGAAGAAATTTCTGCAGAGTTAGCAAGCAATATTAAAATTATGAAATTAAACGTTGATCAAAATCAAAGCACACCTGGTCAGTATGGGGTCCGTAGCATTCCCACATTGGTGTTGTTTAAAAATGGTCAGGCCATTTCTCAAAAAACAGGCGTTATGCCCAAAAATAAAATTCTAGAATGGATTCAATCTTCGATCTAGGGACACCTTCATGACCGTCACCGAAACAGAATTGGCAAAGGCCTTGCGCTTTCTAAGCGTGGATGCCGTAGAAAAAGCACAGTCAGGACATCCTGGTATGCCTATGGGAATGGCTGATGTTGCAACAATTTTGTTCCAGGATTTTCTTAAATTTCATCCTGACGACCCGTTGTGGCCCAACCGAGATCGCTTTGTTTTATCAGCGGGTCATGGATCAATTTTGTTATACAGTTTGCTTTATTTGACAGGCTATTCTGCCTTGTCTTTGGATCAGTTAAAGCAATTTCGGCAATGGGGAAGCTTAACCCCAGGACACCCAGAATTTGGCCATACTCCTGGTGTTGAAACAACAACAGGTCCTTTAGGACAAGGTTTGGCAACCGCGGTGGGCATGGCCCTTTGTGAACGTTTGTTGAATGCACGTCTTGGCAATGATTTGATTGATTACTCAACCTATGTCATTGCGAGTGATGGCGATCTTATGGAAGGAATCAGTCAGGAGGCTCTCTCTCTGGCAGGGCATCTTTGTCTGCATAAATTGATCGTTTTATTTGATGACAATCAAATAACTATAGACGGTAAGACATCCCTTTCCACGTCTGATAATCCTTTAACAAGATTTCAGGCGAGTGGCTGGCAAGTGATACCGATTGACGGACATAATTTTAAGGAAATTCGTCGTGCTTTAAGCCAAGCCCAAACCAGTCAACAACCCACCTTGATTGCCTGTCGTACAACCATCGCCAAAGGATCACCGCATAAACAAGGAACCTCCGCAAGTCATGGCAGCCCCTTAGGAACCAGCGAGATCGAAGCAACCCGCGCGTCTTTGAATTGGCCTTATGCTCCCTTTGAAATTCCTCAGTCCATTCTGCAAGCTTGGCGTCAGATTGGACAGCGCCATCATACACTTTATCAGCAGTGGCAGAAAATTTATCAAAAGGCGAATCGGGGCCAAAAATCTATTTTAGAGGGAGGGCTCCCTTTAGGATGGCAAGAGGCGATTGATCTCTTGAAAAAGCATTTTGCCAATACACAACCAAAACAGGCAACACGACAGCTTTCGCAAGAAGTTTTAGAACGTTTGGTACCAGTTTTACCCATGGTAATCGGAGGGTCTTCTGACCTCAGCGGATCGAATAATACGAAAACTAGCGCACAAAAACCCATTACAGCCAAGGATTTTTCAGGATCTTATAT
>JAJZHT010000168.1 GCA_021804455.1 Pseudomonadota bacterium
TTCAAAGTGTTTGCAACGTTCATATTGGTCAATTGCGTAATTTGTATAATTTAGGGGTGCTTGATCTGGATTCTAACACCGTTGTGGTTGTCGACCCCTCTATCCTCCAAAACAATGGCTGGAATTGGGAAAAGATTGAGAAAACACTAACAGCAAAGGGGGTTACGATTAGGTTTTCTTCGGATTTGAACAGCGTTTTTCAAAACGTCGAGGTGTTTAGAAAAATAATGATTGTGGATCCAAAATTATCCCATGTTTTGGATATAGGGTGTCAGATGTCCGAAAAGAATCAGGAAATTTTTGTATTTTGGTTAGAACCAAAAGAATTAACCGAAACTATTTTACAGCAAGAATTGTTGAACTCTTTTAACCAGTTATTCAATCCTTTTCCAGCATAACAGAATGCGCGCGCTCTTTAAAAGAGAGCTAATTTTTTATAAAGGGACACCAGCGTCTTGCTTTTTGTTTTGGGATGGCGATTGACTTTATGGAAACTTCGCGCCTCGACATTGAACTTTTATCTCTATTTATCGCCTGATTAATGATTTGACAAGAATTTTGGGGGGGGATGGTTAAGAAATAACCTCGGACATAGTGAGTCCCCCTTTAAAACAAGAATAAAAGTTCACCGGGAGAGTTTGCCTGATTTTTGTAAGAAGAAGATGGGGATGGTCTCTCCTCTCGTTAGGGAGGCAGTGGGCCAACGTTCTTCAGTTAAGGTTAGAAGGAAGGTTTCTAGAGTTTGCCCCCCAAGAACCCCCTTCTAAAAGTTTTTTTTGAGGCATTAACTTTTTAGTAAGGATGGAAAGTTATATTAAGGGTACCTAGGGAATGAAGCTTCTTTGGAAGCAAGAAGCCTTTTTTGAAATAAGAAAAAGGTTTGTTAGGAGAGTTTTGCTTTCTTTTCCAAGGTAGAAGAGGGTGTAGCCCCCCGCCCTTTTGATTGGGTGGGGGGTGGCCCTCAAAAACAAATTAACTTGTTATTAATGTTAGTTAACCAAAAGTTAACAGACTCCTAACTCTCCCATAAGATTGGGCTTATTTTAGGGTGACTTGATACTCAAAATGGAATTTTAAACGGTTCCATCGCTCATGTTTGCTTAGGGTCCATTCTTTTCCTCGATGATCCACTAAACAAAGCCGTTGACCAGCAGGAATAGGGTCTTCTCCTGTAAAGGACTTTTCCAGAATATACTTTTCCATTTCTTGGTACTGAACAGCTAAATCTGAATCGCCCGCCCCTTCAAAAGGTCCGGTTGTTAAATCGATAATGCGCTCGGCTCTTTTCCAAACGGCAGGTTGAAAACCGTTTTGAACCATGGGGTACCAAGAGGCGACGTTGGAGGGGCTAGCCGTTGCGTCCAACCATTCCAAAGGTTTTTCCATAAAACAACAAAAGGCTTTCTTAATGGACGCCTCTTGTTCTGTTAAGTCAATCCCTAAACCAATCCTTCGAACTTCGGGAGCCCATATCGTAACTGTTTTTTCAGTTAAGTCAGACGCCAACTTTTTCCCCTGAGCCTCTTGAGAGAGGGTAGCCGCAATTTCCGAAGCGCCGGCTCGCTCTCCGCCACCGCCCACAATACAACCAATCAGTTGGTTTTGGTCGTCAAACAGGCTTAAGCCTCCATGGGGTTGGCCTTTTGCAAATCGGGGAATCCAGGCGGTGGTTATGCGTTTGGCTGTATCTTCTGGTTTTCTAACTTGGCCATCGGCGAACCCTTTCATGACCTCTAAATTATTAAAAAGGCCTTGGTGAAAAGGGCTATGCTCTTCTTTAATATCCTCTGCACGCCAGCCGTTTCCTTGAATAGCGACATGCAAATAACCAGGATTCCCTAGATTTGTGTCATAGGAAAAAATGTCAGACTTGAAAGAAAAGGCAGAATTACAGCCTATAAGGGCCAGGACCACAATGGAAGTTATTTTTTTCATGGCTTCCTCCTAAAAGTTGTATTTTCAACTAATATTATACCTTCACGGGAGTTGGATCAATTATTGGTTAAGGTAACGTTTGCTGCGGTACCACAGACTGTATACAGGTATACCGCTGATCGTGAACAAACTGGCAATAGCCAATGTTTTTAAAGAGGTTTCATACAAAACCCAACCGCAAAATCCCAGAGAAATAAAGGCATAAATCCAGCTTGCTCCCCTGTGATTTTGCTTTTTTAAAATCTTTAAAAAGGCCAATACACAAATCAAATAAACGAATAAAAAGGCGATAACAGAAAAATCAATAATGGCCCCAACTTGTTGGCAAAGAGTGTGATGGTTGGTTAGAATAAGCAAGGGAATGATTCCAAGGCAGCTGGTCAATAACCCTATAAAAGGGGCGTCAAATTGGTTTTTTCTTGCAAAGAGAGAGGGCAAAAGTTGATCCTCTGCTAGCCCTAAGGCAATCTGACCACTGGCTAACATCCAGGCATTTAAAGTGCCAATACAGGCAATGGAGGCTATGACGGCAATAACCAAATGCCAATGTCCGCCAAAAATTCGTTGTACGGCATCAACGTAAGGTGCTTTAGAATGAACCAATTCTTGTCCAGGGATTAATCCCATAATTCCAACGCTGTTAATCAAATAAAGACCTGCAACGCATAAAGTTCCAATTATAATGGCTTTAGGAATTGTTTTCCCAGGATTTTCAACAGAACCAGCAGGGGTCGTGGCCGATTCTAATCCAATAAAACCCCACAAGGTCAGTAA
>JAJZHT010000169.1 GCA_021804455.1 Pseudomonadota bacterium
ATCTTTTCCCAATTCCAGCCATTGTTTTGGAGGATAGAGGGGTCGACAACCACAACGGTGTTAGAATCCAGATCAAGCACCCCTAAATTATACAAATTACGCAATTGACCAATATGAACGTTGCAAGGGCTTTGAAGAACGTACCGCTCACGAAAGACTTGTGTAGAATAAAAAGCGGTCAAAGCCTGTTTGTATTCTGTTCCCGATTTCTGTGGATTGTAATTTTGTTCTAACTCTTGATAAAGTTGCAAAATTCCTAAAAATGTCTGTTCTTCGGTTTCATATAAAGGCCGAGTAGCCGTAGGAAAACCGTCTTCCCCGATTTTGTACAAACTTCCCTGTTGATCCCTTAGGTTAGAATTGGACTCCTCAGGAAAAGGGAACACAGGTAGTTTTCGATCAAACTGATAAGGTCGCAACTTTTGACAGTAAATATTGTAGGCCTTTTCTTCATAATCAGGATTGTCTGTTTGGTATTGATGAAAGCTTTTTTCTAAACCTGGATTTAGATCCTTATACAAGGGCGTTGTGATAGGCAAAGACTCGTGTTTTCTTACCTCAACCTTAGGTTTGTGATAATCAACCAAAGTTTTTGAATTTAAAATAATGATTTGGCTGGGGGTTTGGTTCCTATAATCAGTAATACGCCCATAAATGGGTTCAAACTCAAGAAAGGCTAAAATTTCGGCTATGCGTCCCTTGAAAGATTTTAACTTGGCAGAAAAAGCGTCTGTAAAATAGTATGATTCTATAAACCCTTCAACGCGTGCCACACGACTTTTTAAGTCCATCTCAGAAGGCTGCAAAGCAGCACCATACAAAATTGTCAAAACAGCCAGATGATCCAACACAAAGGCGGGAGAATCCTGTTTAAGACCCATCAACAAAGAGGGGAACAGATTCTCAGGATCGTCTGACGTTAAAATAGCGTCCAAAACAGCGCAAACAAGATTACGACGTTCAACAGCTGTGGCGGAGCGCTGACGGATTCCATGGCGCCCTCCCCCCACCGTAGACAAAATCTCTTGATTGCAGGCACTGATATCCACGGTTCCTTTCCCTGCCTTCTGATTATGTTGAACGATAACATGCTCATAATCCGACAAAGCGTGCCCACCCGAGGTATAACAAAGGCACCATACATACAAAAGAAAAAGTAATCTTGGCCGCATCTTAAATCTATTCTAATAAAAAGAGGAATAACTCTTATATAGAGTGTCTTTTTATTGTGCCAATTTTTTTTATTATGGCCAACATTTTATATGAGTTCTTCTATAGTGTTTAATAAATTTTAATCCTAGGCGTTCTTTCAAAAAATCTTCATACAACGTATAATCGCCAAAAAATGGGGTTTTGTGTGCCACACCAACTGATTCTTCCCTTTCAAAGACAGCCTGAATACAGCCAAGAATCTTGGATTAACGATGCCTGTAACCAAGAAGCTGTGCAATGGGTTCAGCGTTGGCCCGAGTGGCCTTATCCCAGAATCGTTTGCCTTTACGGGGCAGAAGGAAGTGGCAAAACTCACCTGAGTCATCTTTGGAAAAGTCGAACAGAAGCCTTTTTCCTTTCTCCTGAAAAAGCTGTTTCCTTGATGGCATGGGAATGGGTTCGTCCTGGAGGTGCTCTTGTTCTGGAGAATGCGGATAGGATTCAAGATGAAACATGGCTTTTTCACTTTTATAACGCCCTTCAGCAAAGTGAAAAGACATCTGCCTTGTTAACAGCCAGGACGCCCCCCAGTCAATGGCCCATCACCCTGCCTGATTTGCGATCGCGCCTACAAACCCTTTTAACCGCCGAAATTAGGCGACCCGATGATCAAACCTTGTTCGCTGTGATGTCAAAACAATTCCATGAAAGGGGGTTAACTGTAAAACCTGAAGTATTAGAATATTTATTAAAATACTGTGAGCGATCCTTTGCAGGGATCCAAGAATGGGTAGACCGCCTAGACCGAAAAGCAGCCTCCCAAGGACGCGCTGTAACCATCCCTTTGATCCGCGAGATCTTGCAATCTTTTCTTTAGCTGATGATCAGCTCTTCCCCATCCTTTACCCCAAGATGGGCTGTATCCCCTGGGTTCAGTTCGCCTTTCAAAAGTTTTAAGGACAAAGGATCTTGAACCTGGTGTTGGATCACGCGTTTTAAAGGCCGCGCTCCATAAATAGGATCATATCCTGCTTTGGCTAGATATTCCAACGCCTTTGGATCCCATGTTAAAACCCTTTGTTGATCCGCCAACCGTTTGGATAAGTCTTTAAGCTGGATTTCAACAATTCTTAACAAGTCTTCAGGCTGCAATCGATTAAACAAAATAATCTCGTCCAAACGATTCAAAAATTCGGGCCGAAAGGCCTGTCGAACCGAATTCATCACATAATCACGAACTTTAGGAGGAATAGCTGAATCACTGGAGGCTATTTCCTGAAAAGCTTCTGCCCCTAGATTGGAAGTTAAAATAATCAAGGTATTTTTAAAATTAACCGTTCTACCTTGACTGTCTGTCAAATGTCCTTCATCCAACACCTGGAGCAAGAGGTTAAAAACATCCCGATGGGCCTTTTCAACCTCATCAAATAAAATCACGGAATAGGGCTTGCGACGGACAGCCTCAGTTAACTCCCCTCCTTGTTCGTATCCTACATAACCGGGAGGAGCCCCAATCAAACGGGCTACAGAATGCTTTTCCATATATTC
>JAJZHT010000170.1 GCA_021804455.1 Pseudomonadota bacterium
CCAATATTCACTGGTTGCTCATTCAAACTTAAATTAGCTGTTGTTAACACCTGTATAGCCAGATCACTTAAGCTAGGGAATTGTTGTACAAATGCTGATAAAACAGAATTTTTCAGGCAATCAAGTTTCGTTGCATCTGCCACCCATAAATCTCTCAACTTCTCCAGTCTCTCTTTTAACAGAGTCCAATAGCGATAGGGGTTAGTGTCTTTTATCTGAGAAAGTTCTTCATTTTCTCGTGTTACTTCAATTATTCTAGAATTAATTTCGCTACAAACTGTTTCCTCGCCAGCAGGATAAGAATCAAAATCAAACTTCAATTGTACGATAGTAGGATTTAAAAGAACCGCTTCTTCTGCTAAACTTAAAATTGCCCTACTCACACTATAACCGCAAAATTCTAATTTTTTTAAGGCTATCTTAAATCTTATATCTTCTAAAATCTTTGCAATATATTCAGAAGTACTATTGCAATGTATCATCACATCTTCCACATTATTATGTTGTAGAATAGCATCGGTTAATCTTAACAAAATTGGATTATCATGTTCCACTGAAATCTCATTTAGATGAGTTAAATGAAGTTGTATTAGTTTTCGGTTTTTTAATATTGTTTCTAATATCTCTACAATTTCATCATTCAAAGGTATTAAAAGATGAAGTCTCGTTACTGTCTTATTCTGACGCAAAGCCTCTGACAAATCTGAAAAATGCACTGCAGACAAGTCCTCATCAAAAATTACTATCATTTTTATACGTTGATTAGCAGCCAGTGCTTCAAAAAACTCTTTTCTTTCTTGAATACTTGAATTGGTAAATTCTTCAAAAGCAAGAAAGTCTTTTTCTTGACGACTACCACCGTCTAACCTATTTTGTTCTAACAAAAGTGCTGTGGCAGTTGGCACTGTATAAACTTCACGACCAGCTTGAGTGAGCATAACTTACCCCTCTTACCTCATCCTTGGTTTAATAACAATAAAAAAATTATCATTTAAAGGATATCTCAAGAAGCCCTGAGATATTACTGGACTTATAGCTGGTGCCGAAGGCCGGACTCGAACCGGCACGACTTGCGTCACCACCACCTCAAGGTGGCGTGTATACCAATTTCACCACTTCGGCATCAATGAATTAACTCATTTTTGGGTCTCTGGAATTTCCTGATCAGGCGTGGCCGGCTGAGTAACTGCTGGCTCTACTGTTTTAAGCAAGGTATCCAAATCTTCTAATTGTGTATTGCGCGCGGCCAAATAACTCAAACTTAAGCTGGTGATAAAAAATAAGGCTACTAAAACAGCCGTTACATGCGTTAAAAAATTACCCGATCCTTGGCTACCAAAGATCGTTTGCGAAGCACCGCTGCCAAAGGATGCTCCCACCTCTGCGCCCTTACCTTGCTGAGATAAAATTAAAGCAATTAATAAAACAGAAACGATAACATGCATAATTAAGACAAACTGTTCCATAATACTCTCTCAATCAAACTATAAAGATAATCACTGATTCATTATACTGACAGCATCTCTACAAATCGTCAAAAATGTTTCTACTTGTAAAGACGCATTCCCTACTAAAGCACCATCCACATTGCCCATTGCAAAGAAGCTTTTGGCATTATCCCCTTTAACACTGCCGCCATACAAAATACGCACCAAGTGTTTTAGCTTTTCATCATATCGTGCCAAGTAATCCCGTAGGTAAACGTTAACAGCCTCTACGGATTCTGAAGCTAAGGGGACGCCAGTCCCAATTGCCCAAACAGGTTCGTAAGCAATAATAATCGTTTGCAGCCACTCAAAAGATAACTGTTGAAAAACAACTTCTAACTGCCGAGAAAGCACCTCAAAGGTTTTTCCTTCATCTCTTTCTTTGGCTGTTTCACCCACACACAAAATGGGCACTAAGTTCGCATGGTAAGCTGCTAAAACCTTTCTGGCAACTAGTGTATCATCTTCGTGAAAAAGGGTCCGACGCTCAGAGTGGCCTACAAGTCCATAATCACATCCAATTTCTTTCGCCATCAAAGGCGAAATTTCACCGGTAAAAGCTCCCGTTTGTTCACAATAAGTGTTTTGTATCCCTAGTTTGAGGGGATGCAAGGCTTTATTCTTCAATATAAGTTTTTTAACTGAATCAATATAAACGCTTGGGGGACAAAAAATAATTTCAAGCTGGTTAACATCCACCATGTTATGAGCTAGCTGTTTTAAAAAAGTTTCTATTTTCTCAAAGGAGCCTTGCATCTTCCAATTAGCTACCACACAAGGCTTTCGGATTAGAGGCTTCATTCTTTAGCCTTAATGATGGCGTTAGCTTGAATATCGCTGTGTTCCAAGGCCATTTCTATCGATTGATTACCCTTAAACGCAGCTCGTAATTCTTGCACAATTCTATCTCGAATAGCGGGAAACTCTGGTAATAATACGCCTCTTGAAAACTCTGCTGGTGTCCTCTTCATAAAAGAATCTATCGCAATTTTAGCAACATTCCCAGTGATCCCTTGCTCATAAAAATGTTGTTTTTCTGCCAATTCCTTAACACCCGCAATAACCGGTAAATAACAGGTTTTTTGATGCCATTCATTTTGTATTTCCGAACTTACTAAAAACTCAAAAAATCGCTGAACGACAGTATAGTCTTCTACTGGATGCCCGGTAATTGCCCAAAAAGAAGCACCATTCATCGCAGT
>JAJZHT010000029.1 GCA_021804455.1 Pseudomonadota bacterium
ACAAGGTCAGTAAAGTAACCTGACTGAGAATTTGTGAGGTTCCCATAGGGGTCGTACAGGCTGACATGACGAAGTTGTCTGTGTTGAAATAGGACAAGGCCAACAAAGGAATCACCATCAGGGGGACAAATTTCAGCACAGTCAGTACAAATTCCGCATGTCCCGCGGCTTGAACACCTTTTAAGTTCAATAAAGTAATAATAATCACAAGACTGATCTCAAGCATCAGACAAATTTCAGGACTTTGATGGCCAATAATGGGTGTTAAGTAACCAATACTCACCACAACCACAGCCGTGGTGCTGACCCAGGAAATAACCCAATAGGTCCAGCCAGTAAAAAAGGCCCACCCTCGGCCAAAAGCATGATGAACATAGACATGGGGGCCCCCTGTTTGGGGAAAACGTGCGCACAGCCCTGCAAAAACAAGAGCCAGGGCAATGGCGCCTGCTCCTGAAAATAACCAACCTGCTAAACTGTAAAACCCATAGGGGGCCAGATTGGCAGGTAGCATAAAAACTCCTGAACCAATTTGACTGCCTGTTACCAGGGCAAAAACTGACCAAAAACCAATTTTACGAGACATAAGAATCCTGATCTTTTAAGAAAAAAATAAACAACAATTTTAACGCAAGAAAAAAAGCCCTATAGGGCTTTTCGCGACATATGCTTTAAAAAAACAGAACTCATTTTGTGGATCCATAGAAAATAATTTCTAACTCTATCATTCTTTTTTGAGAGGAACAAGTTTTCCAGATTCGCAAACCAGGGCCACCTCATGAAGATTTTATAAACACATTGTTGATTTAAGAATGAAAAACCCCTTATTTTAAAATAATATTCCTTTAAGCAAGTTAGACTTCGTGTTGAAATCACCAGACTTTTGGCATACAGATAGCTGGATCAGTCGCGTTTTAAGGCCTGTATCTTGGTTGTATGGCCGTTTGGTGGATTGGAGAGAATCCCACCGTCAGCCTCAAAAAGTTTCTGTTCCTGTTATTTGTGTAGGGAACCTAGTGATGGGCGGAGCGGGAAAAACGCCCACCGTGATCGCGATTGTTGAGATTTTGATCCAGATGGGGCATAAGCCACATATTTTAAGCCGGGGATATGGCGGGTATTTTCGTGACGTAACACGGGTTAATCCCAATAAACATTCTTATTTGCAAGTTGGGGACGAACCTTTGCTGCTATCTCGTTATGCTCCCACATGGACAGGGGTTAGCCGTTTTGCTTCGGCTCAGGCCGCTGTTAAAGAAGGTGCTACAGTTTTGGTGATGGATGATGGTTTGCAAAGTTCTCGTTTGGTAAAAGATTTCAGTCTTATTGTTGTTGATGTGCTTCAGGGGCTTGGTAATCAATGCGTTTTTCCTGCAGGCCCCTTAAGAGAACCTTTACAAAAAGGGCTAAAGCGGGGTCAAGCCTTGGTATGGGTGGGAGAGGAAGAAAAATTCAAGAAACCAAAGGTATTAATAGGCTTTAAGGAACAATATAAAGCTCAATTATTATGCGTTTCGTCTGTTCCGCCCCAGCCTGTCCTCGCTTTTGCTGGAATCGGTTATCCCAGTAAATTTCTTCATACTCTCAAAAAAAAGAATTTTACAGTCGTTGATTTTATAGAATTTGCCGACCATCATCCCTATACCATCACAGAGATCCAAAAACTTAAGCGTTTAGCGGAAAAAAACAATTGCCCCTTGATTACAACCGAAAAGGATCAGATTCGAATTCCTGCCTCTTACCGAGACGATATCTTGACGCTTCCCATCTCTTTGAGGTTTGAAAATATCGATGGGATCAAGAAAAAATTAGAGGACGTTTTGAAAAATTACTCTCCTACGGCTCTTTGAATTTCTACCTTGCCCTCGTGCAAAAAGTGGTCCTGATCTTGAGCCGTTCCAGGTAAGACAGCAACGGATGACCAATAATTAATAAGGGTTACAATTTTATTTTGAAAGATTTGGGGATCTTCTGTTTTACAGACGTAACCAGCGGCATGATTTTTATAAACGGTATCCATTTCTTGACCGCTAATCCCGTTCGTTAAAACCACAACAGGCACATCTTGGATTTCCCGATCCCGTTTGATTTCCTTTAAGACATTCAATCCGTCTCTTTTAGGGATACTTAAATCTAAAAGGATCAAATCAGGTCTGGGAAAATCTACATTCATAGTTTTATAGCGTAAAAAATCCAAGGCTTGAGCCCCATCATGAACCGAAAAAACATGAATCTTATGGTTGGTCGATTCTAAAGCAGAGCGAATCATAAACTCATCAGCAGGGTCATCTTCAACCAAAAGAACATGCAAGGTTCCATTAGGATCATGAAAAACAACGTCTGTAATCTTTCTATTGGTATGAGGACATAGAGAGGCATACCCCTGCACAAAGAACTGTAAGCCGACACCATACATCTGGCCAATTTGATGCAAAATAGCAGCAGAGGCTCTTGTTTGACCCTGCTCATATTTTTGAATTTGTTGATGAGAAACACCCAAGCCTTCACCAACTTGTGCGAGAGTGAGTCCTAATTTTCGTCTTTTTTCGCGTAATCGTTTACCAATAAAAACATTAAGGCGTGTCAATTCTTCTTCTAATGCGCTCACGTTTAACACCTCTTGTTAGAAAAAACAGAAGGAAACAAAGGAATTATAGATTTTTTAAACATCTTGGATGAGAACTACCAAAGGAAGCTTGTTCTACTTATAGTACCATTCTACACTATTTATTAGTTGAAAGGATGCTATAAAATCAACCTATAATAGAAAAATAGAGGCCGAAAATCCCAAGAAAGGATTTATCCTGGAGGAAGAAGAAAAAGGAGGCGAAAAAATTAGAAATAACGTGAGGCTGATTTAAGGTAAGACCAACCGCTGGCTAATGTCATAAAGGCTGCCATCCACAGAAGAACTTGTCCGCCTGTGCGCAGAAAAAAGCCAAAATTGGAAACATCGGCCACCAAAAGGCAACTGATAGAAGCCATCTGTACAAACGTTTTCCATTTAGCCAGGTGGCTAACGGGCATGGTAAGATTAAGCTCACTTAAAAATTCGCGCAAACCGGATACCATAATTTCTCGGCACAGGATGACAATTGTTGGAATTAAAGTCACTTTATTGATTTTGTCAAAACCAGCCAAAAGAAACAAGGTTGAGCAAACCAGCATTTTGTCAGCAACAGGATCAAGGGCCTGACCCAGGCGCGAAGTTTGTGACCAGGATCGTGCTAGATATCCGTCTAAAAAATCGGTAAAACAGGCAAATAAAAATACGAATAAGGTCATCCAACGGCTGACGATACTGTCATAGTAAAAGGCCGCAATAACGACAGGAATTAAAAAAATACGGAATAAGCTGAGAAGATTAGGAATTGTTGAAAACATCAACAAAGTATGCTGTTTTTATCATCATTTCTTGAACTTTAGTCTAAGAAAGCAATTTTGTTAATCAATTTCTGCTTTATTCCGTAACATTTTAAGAAAACTTAGGTTTCATAAAGGGTTTCCTGGGCTGCCTCATCCAAATGCTTGTGTTCAGAAATTAATCAATTTTTAACGATTTGAAGTCATATTCCCCCACCCTTCCGGCCCCCGGTCGCCCCGGGGAACACCCTCAGAAGGGCGGAATGAAGTTAATATTTTCTTAATATTTAGATCTGGTTCCTTAAAAAAAACAGCTCCTGTGTTCAAAAAATTTCATGAGGCGGTCCTGATGGATAGAGATTGGGGAGTGTGAGACTGCCAATCTTCCTATAAAATGATACCCATGTCTCTCTTCTTGATCTGTGGGGCTTATGGGCTTATTTGTGCCCCAAGAGTGTTCATAACCTCTCATGGATCCTATATTTTCAATTCCAATAGGGATTATTTTTGTAAAGGTATAGGATGCTTTATTTGTCTTTCAAAGAATAATATGGCCGAATAAGGAGTCAAATACCTATTGTCATTGGTTTTTAAATTTCTAATCACTGCCAGAGAGTGGGGCTAAATTTAAATTCCTTAAAGATAGAGCTCCAAGCTGCCTGGTCGGGCTCTACAAGGTACGTTTCATTGACATTAGAGGTATGTCTGACAATAATATTTTCAAAATCATCGTAAATTTTTTGCTGCGATACTAACAACATCATAAAGTTTTTGTTTCCTTCTCTTAATATTGTGAGGGCATTCCGTAATTTAAGGACGGTTTCCCAGGGAAGGGCGGGTTCCTTGCTAAGGATATAGATGGTATTTTTGTTTTTTGCGTTTATAAATTTCTTTTTTAGATAATCAATTTTAGATTTTTCTTGATCGTAAGCTTTTTCTTGAAAGGTTTGAAGCAAGAAATTGGGGTCATTTTTAGAATTTTCGGGCACTGATTGGATGTAATTGGATAAAAGATGAACCCAACGAACACCACAGTTTGTATCGGTTAAATGAAAATGAGATGGAATTGTGACTTTAAAACTTTCTTTTTGAAAGAAATTATCGAATCCTTTTTCTAAGGATTCGATCAAAAGGCTATAATCTTCGATGCTAACCCAATCCAATAAATCAGCCTGGCCTGGTTTGGTTGAAAAATGGTCTCCTTGTGGATTAAAGAAAAGATTAATTTGAGCTTTCGTGAGACAATTTTTTCCCAATCCAATGACCCTTTCATAGACAGTATCAAGGGTGCCATAGCAGTCTTGAGTCTCAGCTATTGACGGAGAAAGAGATAACGGAAAACATTGTGTTACGCCCTGAGACTCGTCCTCTTTAGAATCCGAGGCGAACAAAGCAGTTGTGATCAAGAAGAAAACCAAAAATATTTTCAAGTCAGTCAACATCAAAGCTTTTACCTCCTGTTTAAGATTGCTCTAATTTACACACAAAACTTTAAGAAAAGGTAAAGGCTTCTATTTTTGATCCAGGAATTTTCTAAAAATTAAAATTTTCCCCCAAATAAAGCCGGCGCACTTCTGGGTGTTCAACAATCTCTTGGGGGGAGCCGGTCATTAGGACCTTACCATGGGCGATGATATAGGCGCGATCCACAATATCCAAAGTTTCCCGTACGTTATGATCGGTAATAAGAATCCCCAATCCTATTTCTTGAAGGTGCAGAATCAAGTCCCGAATCTCTCCAACCGCAATAGGGTCGATTCCTGCTAAGGGTTCGTCCAGTAACAAAAAGCGGGGGGATCGTGCTAAAGCTCGGGCGATTTCAACCCGTCGTCGTTCTCCTCCGGATAAGGAAAGGGCAGGGGATTGACGCAAATGACTGATGGAAAATTCATCAAGCAGGGTATTCAAACGGTTTTCCCGTTGCTCGGGGTCTCGTTCGGTTAACTCAAGAGCGGCTAGGATATTTTGTTCTACATTTAAGCCACGAAAAATAGAACTTTCTTGGGGCAAGTAACCAATACCCAACCGTGCCCTTTGGTACATCGGAAATTTGGTGATGTTAGTTTGGTCTAGAAAAATATGACCGCAATCTGCTTGAATTAGACCTGTCATAATCGAAAAACAGGTGGTTTTCCCAGCTCCGTTAGGACCCAAGAGCCCTACGGCTTCTCCGGCATGAACCGTCAGTTCAATCCCTTGTAAAATGGGTCTTTTACCAAAGTTTTTGCAGATTTTTTCAGCTCTCAGCTGTGAGATAGAAGACGGCATAAGAATTACGAAGTTTTAGAAGGTTGTGGCATGATAACGGCTTCGACAGGATGTGTGGGGGAGGTTGTGGTGACCTGATAAAGACCTGTTTTCAGGTTGACTTCACCTTGGTCACCCTTCAGCACATGTTTTCCCTTTTTTAAAGTAACCTTTGTTTTGCAAACAATACGTTCAGCAGTGTCTGACTTTGGAACATCCGGGGGGTAATAGATGCACTGCTCTGCCTTAATTTCAAAATCTTTATCACGAAAACAGACATGACCTTGAGCTTGAATCGATTGAATATTTTTTTCAGACGAAAGCCCTTGAGAGCGAAACTGAACACAGAATGTGTCTGCTGTTAGAATGTGTTGTGACCAAGAATTTTTTTCCGTTGGGGAACGTTGAGCTTTTGCATGGCCGACAACATAAGATTCGTTCTTTTGGGGCTCGTATTGCATTTCATCACCCGTGATAACAAGGGCTTCAGCAAAGGTATGTTGATCATTTTCTGCTTGCAACGGGGTGGCACAAAAAGCAAAGATCAAAAGGCAAAAAAACATCGTCCTCAACTCTAACGATGGGCTGTCAATTCAGGTTGACCCAGGAAAACAATACGTTGGCCTTGTTCGAGGATTTTAAAACCTTTGGCTTTGATTTGGGCATGTTGATTGCGTCCTTCAACAGGAACATGACTTTCCGCAGTACCTTTGCCAAGATCAATCGTCGCTGTGGTTGTTGTAAATTCTACACCATTACTATGTTTTAAGTGCACTTGACCAGAAAGAAGCATTTTTTTGCTTAATTGGTTATACACGCCGTTATTACCGCGCATTTTAATCTGACCACCGTCTTCTAGACGCAAAGTAACCTCTAATTGTTGTAATAATATTTCGTTGTCAGAAATTTGTTTGCCGGTTTTAGACAGAACAACAAAAGGTCGATCTTGTTTATCCACGCTTGAAAAACGGAGGGTTTTTGCCTCATTCTTTGCCAGAGCAGACCGTTCCTTAACACGGGATAAATGGGAACTTTCAAAGGGCCAAAAAACAACACACGCGAAAAGTCCCAAACTTAAGGCAGGCAGAAGATATTTCAAAAGTCTAATATAGCAGGGACTATTCACTCTCCTGATCCTATCGTCATAAATAAAAGTCCTTTATTTCTAACATGATGTTGCTTTAAACACAAACATCCTTATTTTTTATGGTTAATTTCATCCGCAAGGTAACTTAAGAACTTCTCTGGATCATTTTGCCCCTTATCGCCGGCTGTATAAATTGCACTGTAATCTTGACGTTCTGTTAACAACTTGCTGATGCCTTCGAACAGAATATCATAGATGAACAACTCATTGTTTTTTTTAACAACCTTCCAATCGACCTTTGCAGGCTGAGCATTGGGAGAAGATTTATTGGTAAAGGTTGTTTTTACCAATAAAGTGCTGTCCTTTTCCAATGTGGTTTGGGGATGAAGAGCATAAGCAGTATCACGAAAGTTATTGATTTTTTCAGGGGCAGAATAAATGTGGACTAAACGCTTTTTATAAAGCTGATGGAATCTTTCTTTTTGTTCTGCATTCATGGCCCGTCCATGAACACCCAACACAAAATTTGCAATCTCTTTTGTTACAAAGTTTTTTTCTAACAATCGGCCAAAGTCGTTCTCACTGGCGTTGGGATTATTGGCAATATCCATCCCTTGCTTAATTAAACTTTCAACAAACGAAAGGGCCTCCTTTGGGGAGGGGACTTGATAGGGGGATGAAGCCTGAATAGCCTGCACCCGTGTGACAACCAAAATCACAGCACACAGGGATAAAAAGGCAAAAAATTTACGTTTAGATGTCTTTATCATGAAAAGGTGAGTCCGTTCTTTTATTCATCAATAATGTTGAATATAAAGAGTGTAGTCCTAACAAAAGGTTAAATAAAGAAAAAAGGCGAGATTTCTCTCGCCTTTTCTTAAGTAAATCTAGCTAGATCCTTAATAATCCATACCCATACCACCGCCCATGCCTGGATTTGGCATCGCAGGAGCCTTAGGTTCTGGTTTTTCGGCAACCATGGCTTCTGTTGTAATCAACAGGCTGGCGATGGATGCGGCGTCTTGCAGGGCTGTACGCACCACTTTGGTGGGGTCAATAATACCCTGTTTTACCATATCGCCATAGCCATCCTGTTGCGCGTCATAACCATAGTTATAATCTTTGTTTTCCAAAATTTTACCAATTACAATCGATCCATCCGCACCGGCATTGGTGGCAATTTGACGCGCGGGCGCTGTCAAAGCATGACGAACGATGCGAATGCCTACTTCTTGATCGCTGTTGGTTGGCTTCAAGGATTCAATGGCTTTAAGGCTGCGGATCAGGGCGACACCACCGCCAGGAACAATGCCTTCTTCGATGGCAGCACGGGTTGCGTGCATCGCATCTTCAACGCGGTCTTTGCGCTCTTTGACTTCCATCTCGGTTGCTCCACCCACACGAATCACGGCAACACCACCGCTGAGTTTGGCCAGACGTTCTTGCAACTTTTCACGATCATAATCCGAAGTGGTTTCGGCAATTTGGGCGCGAATTTGATTGCAACGACCCAAAATCTCATCTTTCTTACCGGCTCCGTCGACAAGGGTTGTATCATCCTTTGTGATGGAAACTTTTTTAGCGGTTCCTAACATGGAGATATTAACGTTTTCTAATTTAATACCAACATCTTCCGAAATCACCTGACCACCGGTCAAAATGGCAATATCTTCTAACATGGCTTTACGACGATCGCCAAAACCAGGGGCCTTAACAGCAGCCACTTTCAAACCGCCGCGCAGCTTGTTAACAACCAAGGTTGCCAAGGCTTCACCCTCAACATCCTCGGCAATAATCAACAAAGGACGGCCGGATTGAACAACAGACTCTAAAACAGGCAGCATCGCTTGGAGACCTGAAAGTTTTTTCTCGTGAATCAGGATGTAAGGATTGTCTAGTTCACAGACCATTTTTTCAGAGTTGGTTACAAAATAGGGGGAGATATACCCACGATCAAACTGCATACCCTCAACAACATCCAATTCTGTTTGCAAAGATTTGGCTTCTTCAATGGTAATAACACCTTCTTTGCCCACTTTCTCAACAGCTTGGGCCAACATCTCACCAATTTCCTTTTCACCGTTGGCAGAAATGGTACCAACTTGGGCAATTTCCTCTCGTGTGGAAACGTGCTTAGACCGTTGTTTAAGATCCGCAATAACGGCTTCTACCGCCATGTCAACACCACGCTTCAGATCCATGGGATTCATACCTGCAGCCACAGCTTTGATACCCTCGCGAACAATGGCTTGGGCCAAGACAGTGGCGGTGGTTGTACCGTCACCTGCTAGGTCAGAGGTCTTGCTGGCGACTTCGCGCACCATTTGTGCACCCATGTTCTCAAACTTATCGGATAATTCTATTTCTTTGGCAACAGAAACACCGTCCTTGGTAATTCTGGGAGAACCAAAAGATTTATCAATCACAACATTACGTCCCTTAGGTCCCAGGGTTACCTTGACGGCGTCGGCAAGGATATCCACACCCCGCAACATTTTTTCACGGGCATCGGCTGAAAAACGAACTTCTTTCGCGGCCATAATATCTTCCTTTCTCTAAAATTTTTTAAATCGTTAATGTATCTTTAGGCAGCTTTTTGATTAAGAATGCCCATAATGTCCGATTCCTTCATAATAAGGTAATCTTGACCGCTCAGTTTCACTTCGGTGCCAGACCATTTACCAAACAGAACACGATCCCCAGGCTTAACATCCAAAGGAACAAGTGAGCCAGTCTCATTGCGAGTTCCACTTCCCACGGCAACAACCTCACCTTCAACGGGTTTTTCTTTTGCGGTATCAGGGATAATGATGCCTCCGGTTGTTTTTTCTTCGGTTTCAATCCGTTTGACAAGCACACGATCATGTAACGGTCTAAAGTTCATGAGTTTCTCCCTTTAATTTTTTTTAAATTAACTATCAGCACTCTTTGATGCTGAGTGCTAATTTAAGGGGCTCTCTTAAAACTGTCAAGGTCTTTTTATAGCCCCTAAGGTAACTCTGATAACGTGTTTGATTGGAGGGTCCCGTGTAGTGTTTTTTCCAATATTTTCCTTTAGAAAAGCCCTTAAAATCGAGCTATGTAGGAAGCGACATCCAACATGCGGTTGGAAAAACCCCACTCATTATCGTACCAGGATAAGACACGACAAAAACGCGAACCCACCACCTGGGTCTGGTTGATGTCCACACAGGAACTGTGAGGATTATGATTAAAATCACAGGAAACAAGGGGAGCTTCAACAATTTCCAAAATAGACTTTAGAGGACCAACGGCAGCCTCCCTTAAAACCAGATTGATTTCAGAGGAGGTGGTAGGACGTAGGCTGGTAAATTTAAAATCAACAACGGAAACATTGGCTGTTGGCACCCGAATCGCCGTACCCTCCAATCTTCCTTTCAGTTCTGGAAGAACCAAGCCTACAGCTTTTGCCGCACCCGTGGAACTGGGAATCATCGACAAAGCCGCCGCTCGGGCTCGCCTTAGATCGCTGTGCAAAGTATCAACCAAACGTTGATCCCCCGTATAGGAATGAATGGTTGTCATATACCCACATTCAATTCCGATCGATTGATGAAGTACAGCTGCTAAGGGTGCAAGACAGTTCGTTGTACAGGAAGCATTGGATAAAATCTGATGGTCCTTTTGGATCTGAGTATGGTTCACCCCATAAACCACAGTTATATCGGCATTTTCTGCGGGGGCAGAAATTAAAACTCGTTGAGCACCCGCTTTTAAATGTTTGGCTGCGTCATCCCTCTTTGTAAAACGGCCAGAACATTCCAATACCAGATCAATATGATGGTCGTGCCAGGGCAATTGTTCGGGGTTGGCTTGGGATAAAAGAGTCATTGGTCCCATTCCCACATTTAGGGTTGTATCGATGATTTGAACAGACCCTGGGAATCGTCCATGCACGGAATCATATTGAAAAAGGTGAGCGTTGGCCTCGGCTGAACCTAAGTCATTAATGGCAACAATACTTATATCGGTGCGTTTGGATTCAGCCAAAGCTCTTAAAACCATGCGACCAATGCGGCCAAATCCATTAATAGCAACCCGTAAAGTCATGTTTATACCCTGTTAGGTTAAATTGTTTAAAAAGCGTCTTAACATTATACTGTAGAGTCCTTTTTGATCAAGACTTCCAGATGAATCGGTTATATAAATCCGCATTGTTTTAAAAATGTTTCTTATTTTAGGATGGAGGAACTGGGTATCAAGACTTATAAAGTTAGGAGATTTATTCTCCGTCAAAGCGGACATGGTCATTAATAAAATCACTCATCCATAAATGGAAGGAGATGATTGCCTCTTTAAGGATGGGAATGTGGGGTGGAAGTATGGAAGGAGATTCTACGTTGAGGGAGCTTGGAGAT
>JAJZHT010000171.1 GCA_021804455.1 Pseudomonadota bacterium
CAATCAATTGCTGGACCAATTGAGAGAATTGGACCAGTGGGTTCACCAAAGGCTGTCTTTAATCCCGGTTGAACAAAGGCTTGTAGTGACGACTCATGATGCCTTTTGGTATTATGGCCAGGCCTATGGGGTAAGTTTTTTTTCACCTGTAGGCATCAGTACAGAGAACGAACCCACGGCCAAGGATGTAGCAGCTTTGATTGATTTTATTAGGGTGCGAAAAGTCAAAGCTGTTTTTATTGAAAATTTAGCCAACCCTCGTTTGTTGCAACAAATTGCTGAGGAAGCAGAGGTGGAATTGCAGGGGGTTTTATACGCTGATTCTCTCTCACGGCCTGAAAGTCCTGCTTTTGATTATCAGGCAATGATTAGGCATAATACTTTAACCATTCAAAAGGCCTTATTAGGGCACTCTTCATGCAATCCCTTATATTAGAACAAGCTTGGACATTGTTAGAAGAGGAGGGACTATCCGGGCTGACTCCCCAACGGTTGGCCTTGAAGACTTCAGAATGTGAGCTGGAAATAAGAAAGCTTTATCCCACAGATTTGGCGATCTTATTAGCCCTTTGGTATGATGTAGAAAATCAGGCCATTCTTTCGACGGGCTCCTCCCTAGTGGTTCAGGATTTTTTATTCGAACAATTGATGGCCATCTTTGATATTTTGCAGCCTCGCCGTTTGGCAATCCGCCGTCTTTTGTCAGAATTATGGTTGTCACCCTGTTGGGCAGCGGGACTTTTGCCGTATGCTACTCGATGGTCACGTCACGTTTTAAGACAAGCAGGCCTGAAAACCGAGGGGATTTTAGGGATTGCAAAAATACACATTTTTAATTTGTTTTGCCTGCATATGATGTATGAATGGGCTCACGATTCTACGCCAGATCTCAGCCTTACCATGGCTCGTTTGGATCAAGGACTTTCTGAACTGTTGCGATGGGAAAGCAAGAAATGGGTTTAAGAAATAATCTAGTATGGAATAAGCCCAGGGATCGCAACGGTACGCTGGGGGAGTTATCTCAATTCGATTAACTGGTGAACTTATCCTGTAAAGGGCCAAAAGGATCGGCGGGCAGATAGTCATCCTCCTCCATGTTTTGGAAGGGAGTATCTTTTTGAAAGGGGCTAAAAACATGATTGTATTTCCTCATCTGATAAGGCCAGTTGGTTTTAAAGCGTTTGTTTAACAAACTTTTATAATCGTTGGGAACGGGTAGATTCAGAATGCCAAAGGGACCTTTTTGAAGGGGGAAAATTTCTTGTTCCGTGATTGTATATTTTGGCCATCCTTTGGCAAACTCATATTGATTATCCGTTTTCTTGAGAAAAAAAATATCACAACAAAGGATTCTGTCAATGTTATGAACGCAAGGCGGGTCAAACCATCTTTCAATTTTCCAACCTATCCATGCATCCTCATACGTTTTAGCAATATACCCAAGCTTCCTTAGTTCTTCGAAGGCCATTTCAAGACCAAGAATATGGTCTTCTGTAATACCGAAATCTAAATCATCATCATGGGATATAAAACCTTTATGCCTGACAATTCCCAATAAGGTACCGCCAATCGCAAAGATAGGAATATTGTACTTGGAGAAGGCTTCCGTAACATCTTTCGCTAATTGATAAATAGCTTTGTAATAACCTTCCATGCCAGGCAAGGTAAGATAGTAACCAAAATTTTCTGAAAAATGTTTGTAAGCCTGGGTGGGATCTTTTTCTTCATAGATTTCCTGGTTATTAAGATTAATATGCAAGGAAAGAGGTTTTTTTTCAGTTTTTACCTTGATGCACGACGAAAATAGTGATTCATTGCTCAAGCTTAAATCTTCCTGACAATAAAGGTTAGATGCTTTTAATAAACTAGATATCAAAACGATCGATACAGCTACACAAGATGTTACCAACATTTTAAGTTTATCTCCCTATGGGATAAGACTTGGAATGTACCCCAGAGTAGATTTTCTCTGGAGGTACATTTTTGAAAGTCCTACTCTGTGAAATGAGCCGGCAAATGATTTTCTTGGAAAAAAGCTTTATAATTTTCCCGATAGGCAGGATAATTTTCCAAAAAAGCCGTTGGGTCAGCCATATTATAGTAATATTCAGCACTCAGGTTAGGTTCAAAATCCTTTAAGTAAGGAATTTTAAGGGTTTCACATAATTCCTGGGTGCGAGAATCATGGGCGATACATAAAGACCGCGTTCCTGATAAGAGGCCTGCGATAACCCCATGGATACGGCTGGATATTACTAAATCGTACGTTTGTAACTTGTGGATCCAATCTTCAAGATTTTGCGGCATAACGGATCGGGTTCGAATGGCGCTTGCCAGATCTTTAAAGTAACCTTCTTGAATTCCTTTGGCCTTAAGCGCCTCGAAAGTTGGGTGATTGGATTTCGTTTCGATATAGCGATATCCTGTAGCTTTTTGATCAAACGGCAAGGATTCCAGCTTTGCAGAAAAGTCTTCTAGTCGTTCAATCACTTCGTTCGGAGATTTCAGTTTCTTCCAGTCTAAAAATTCTTTTTCAGTTTGGATAAAATAATCACCCTGATTTTTAAGCATAAACCATAATAAAGAATGTTGGATCACAGGATTATCACTGTATAGAGTTGCACCCACAGCAATTTTTTGAATCGTTTCTTTGTG
>JAJZHT010000030.1 GCA_021804455.1 Pseudomonadota bacterium
GCTTACCACCTGAAAACATCCTACCCTACAACTCCCTAAAAAAGAGTTAAGAAACTCTCTCTTGGATAAAGATTCCAATGACAAGAATCTAAGACACTCAGGTGCGTTTTTCATTTATATTGAATTAATTTTAATTAAATATAATATTAATTATATGTTTTTTTATGTATGGTCAGAAAATGCCAAAAAAAATTCTTTCTTTGTTTCTCGCTTTTACAACCCTTGGCTTGTCATCCGTTCTAGCTTCCCCTATTACCTCTGGGTTCTATGGTGGAATTTCAAGCGGCATCGAACGGTTGAATGGTCAACGAAATGAACGTTATGATGCCGACCCCACAGCATTCACTCCTCAAATCCTCACCCGTAACAAAGATATGAAAAAGCATGGTCCTGTTGCCGAAGTTTTTGCTGGGTATCTCGGGCGTCTTCATAATTTTGCCTGGGGACTAGAAGCTTTTTATGGTTTGGGAAAAGTGGAGGATACAATTGTTCGGGAATGGATTGACCAACCAAACGTTTCCGATTTTGTAGAGTATTATCAAGCCAAGTTTGAAAAAAGAAACAGTTTTGGTCTCCATGCACGGTTTGGCGGAATCCTTGATGACTCTACCTTTGTTTATATCTTAGCTGGAATCAGTGCCAATCAATTGCGTTATAACACTCAATCTCTCAGCGTTAACCCCTCAATCCTCGGAGGAGGAGAGATTTTCATTCTTTCCGATAAAGGAACCCCTTATGCCACAAGAAAATTAGGATATGGGATTGATTATGGCATTGGTTTTGAACACCAACTTGATCGTTGTCGATTTGGTCTAGAGCTTTACATTAATAATATGAAAACTCATAAATTTAATTTTCCCTTTAACCCTCCATTCGATCCCTCTCCCCAAATCTATGCTTTAATCCGTCCCATTAATACAATCTTGAAATTTAAAGCCAGTTTAAGTTTCTAAAAAATTAAAGGACAATAATGAAAAAATTTTTATGTAAAATTGCCGCGGGTTCTCTTTTGGGTTTTTCGCTGGCTGCTTTAAGTAATACCCTCATACTTGCAACTTCTTATGCTTCAGAAACATGGAACAGCTCATGGGCTCTTACCACGCCTCCATTCCCTACGGCACCCAGTCAACAAGCTGGATGGATAACAAGAACATTTCCAGAATGGGTTGCCGATCAGCGTTCGAAAGGAAACCCTATTGTTCAAGAAAAATTACCGAATAACAACCCTAATAGGGTTCAGGCCCTAGAATTTTCCAAAAATTATGAAAACTATGTCAATGCTTGGAAAGCGGCTCATGCTGTCAAAGCACAGGCGCAGGTGGAGGCTACACAAAAACTTGAGGCAGAAAAACGGGCTGCTGAATTGAAATTGCGCCAAGAAATCACCAAACGACAAGAAGAAGAACAAAAGAGAAGAGTGGCCGAGGAGCAAAAAAGACAGGAGGAACTTAAAAGACAACAAGAAGAGAGACAAAAGTTAGAAGTTCAGCATAAACTTCAACTAAAACAAACTCAAAAACAGGCCGCAGAAGAAAAAGTACGAACAGAACAAGCCTTAAAAAGAGAATTAGAAAATTTTATTGCGCAAGAAAAAATCAAACAACAACAAGCAGCAGAAGATTTTGCCAAAACGAAACAACAACTTGAACAAATCACTCAACAAACAACAACTCAATTTTTAAACCAAGGAAACAGCCTTTTAGAATTGTTAAAAAAATTAATTTACCAAAGTTACGTTCCCAACCACACAATTAACGATGAACTTAAAACCCTAACAGAAGCGATCGACCATACCACAACCCACATAAAAGAGGTAGAGGACGACAAAGCCATCAAAGGACCTTTAGAAAATTATCTGGTGTTACACAAGGGGACTATTCATCAAAAAGTCCTTCAGGGAACCATCGACCTTCTTTTAGAGATTAACAAGGAATTTGAGGAGTATGAACAAGGCTTACAAAAAGTTTCCCATACAAAATTAAATCCCAAAACAAAAAATTTTTTGGATAAATTCTTAGATAACGAAGGAGACTTTAAATTTTGTTATGAGGCTTTTCAAAAAACAGCCAAAAATCTTAAAACTTCAACCGATTGGCGCATCTTAAAACAAGAAGTGATGACTCTAGCCACCCTCTTCAGGCCTGATAAAAAGAAAGATTTCTTGAAAAGTATCATGGGAATCGGCTATGACCCCAAAACCCCTTTACAACTTAATTTTTACGGTGCCTGTACAGAATTAAAAGAGGAAAACTTAGACCAAAAATCCATTGAACTCAGAGAAAAACTTTATCAACTTTCAGCCATCCTATGGAATAAAACAGAAACTTTTCAAAAACACGATAACCCTAACAATCCTCTAACCAAATTAAACATTGATGGAGCCGATCTGGATTACAGCTCCGTGCAAACCCAGTTTACGGTTGCTGCCGATAACGAGCTTATTGATCAATTAACACGTTATGAAAATCCAACAGCACAAAAGACCTTGTTTGACCAGGTTGAAAAGTCTGAAAAAAAATCTCATGAACTTCGAGAGGAGATTATTAAACATCTTGACTCTCTCGTAACACAAAAAAGCAAGAAAGCGGATAAAATTCTTCTTTTAACAAAATATGGTCCCTTTTCGGACCCACAAAACGATGCAATTAAAAAATACTTTGATGATGGTATCAAGTCTTTAGAAGAAACCAAGAACATAATCTCTCAGGTTTTCTTAACGCCCCAAACGGATCCCATCCTTGATGAAACAAGTAAAAGGAAAGAGATTGAGGCAAAATTTCTCTCTTATCCTATTTTAAATAAAATTGACAATTTTAAACGCGATATTCAGGCCTATGTACCCCAGAAAGCCATTTATGACACCCTTAAAAAAATTGAAAAAGCGATACAATCTCATCAGGCCCTTTTGAAAACCCTGGATTCCTTAAAAACTCTCCTCCCTGCCAATCTTGTATCTATTGATCCTCACATCCATCAAAACTTGTTATTCGTAATGGAAATTGTCCGCACTTATCTGGATCGCGCGCAAAATTACTTGGCTTTAGGTTCCGAAAAACGGGCCAACTTTTATCAACACGCTTTAAAAGCCCTAGGGGAAGATAAAAATCTTAAAATCCTGAATGATAACCAAAGGCAGGCAATGCTTAATGCCCATAATGCTTATAAAGAGGCTCGTGAGAGTATCTTAAACATAAGAGGAAGAGATTTAATACCTCCTGGATCTTTGTCAGGATCCCCTCACTATATTAAGGGGTTTGATGTTTCTCCTGTCACAAATCTTTCTCCAACAGGGCCCTCCACACCCGGTCTTGGCGCTCCACCTCCACCTCCGCCTCCTCCCAGCTTTGGCGCTCCACCCCCACCACCAGGATTTAACCCACCTCCTCCTGGGGTTGGTGCTCCACCGCCCCCTCCATCAGGAAATATCACTCCTATAAAAAGCGCACGCCAGTTAGAAAAAGAAGAGGAAGAAAAATGGGTGAAAATGTATCAAACATTGACAAAAAAAATAGCTTCAGTATCTTCCAATGACCAATCATCGATAGTGTTAACCCTTGTCGCGACACTTAAAAAAATAATTGGTGATTATACCCGTCATTTTGACTCTCAAGAAATTGACCTAAAAAACGTGGAAAAAACCCTGAATGATATTGTGGATTTCAAAATCAAGAGAACGCACATCACACGAACTTACAAAAATGATTACGTTGTGGTCAACGCAAGTACCTATATTAACAGTCGTAAAAACGATAGCCCAATCCTTTCTTTGCTTGAGTTAAATTCCAGCACAATAAGCACTAAATTTGACAAAACCTTCTATGAAAAAGCGATAGATGTTGCTGCTTATGCCACGGTTCAGGAATTAAAAGCCATCGTTTATATCTTTGCGGATTTTGGATTGATCACTGAAAACCCCAGTGATCACCGTGATTTTGCTATGGAACTGGTTAAAATCATTGAAGAAAGAGAGAAAAAGAATCAATTATCTCCTCAGAAATCCATCAGTTCTTCCGAATTAAGCGTTTTTCAAAACTTATTAAACAACGCTCTCCGGTAGTCCTACAAAAAAACCCCGAAGTTTTTTCTTCGGGGTTGCTTTTTTCATAAATCAGAGTTTTTAACGTTTCGAGAATTGGAAACGACGACGTGCTTTGGCCTGACCGTATTTCTTTCGTTCGACCACACGACTATCACGTGTTAAGAATCCACCCCGTTTAAGATCGGGTCGCAGGTCAGGTTCAAAAAATGTTAAAGCACGGCTAATTCCATGACGAACAGCCCCGGCTTGCCCGGACAATCCTCCCCCAACAACAGTACACCATACATCATACTGAGTGACTCGGTTCACAACTTTAAAAGGTTGGTTAATCATCATTTGCAAAACAGGCCGAGCAAAATATTGTTCATAAGCACGACCATTCACTAGAATCTTTCCCATCCCTGGTTTAATCCAAACACGGGCAATAGCATTTTTCCTTTTTCCTGTAGCGTAGGATCGACCTTGAGCATCAATCTTAGGGGCCTTTGGTTGATCCGCCATTACTGAACTTGTTTCTATTTTCTCAGAACGGCTACTTTTTTTAACCGCAATTTTTAAATCTTCTAAACCTATTTTTTCGGTTGACATCTTTACACACTCCGTACGTTTTTGCGGTTCATCGAAGCAACATCCAACACAACGGGATTTTGTGCCTCATGGGGATGGCTGGCCCCTTTGTAAACCTTTAGGTTACCCATAATCTGACGGCCCAAAGGACCTCTGGAGATCATCCTTTCAACGGCTTTTTCAATAACTCGTTCAGGGAATCGCCCCTCTAAGATTTGTCCTATGGCTCGCTCTTTAATTCCACCAGGATAGCCTGTATGCCAATAAAACTTCTTATCTTTTAGCTTACTGCCGGTTAGGTGGATTTTTTCTGCATTCACCACAATTACGCAATCACCGCAATCTACATGGGGTGTATACGTTGGTTTATGTTTTCCACGCAGACGCATAGCAATTAAGCTGGCTAAACGCCCCAATACTAAATCTTGGGCGTCAATCAAAACCCACTGCTTACGCACGTCTTGCGGACGAATCGATTGTGTGTACGTCATATCTATCATATTTCTCATAGTTTTCTAGGTTCTGTTATAGGTCAAATTCCACAACCCCTGCAACAAAAATATACGTTTAAACCTTTATTTTCTGCCAGAAATAAGATGCGGCATTATAATACCACATCAAAGATTCCTATAAAACGGATGGGGTATTTCAACCCCTAAAATAAGAGACATTTTTATAAAAGGTGAGGCTGTTTTTTGAAAATTTGCAAAACAGAACAAAAACTATTTTGTTAACAAGGCTATATAAGCACAATCTTTGCCGCTAAACCCGAAAACGAATGCCTAACTCAACGACACGATGATAGGGAATTTTAAAAAATTCTGTGGCATGGGCACTGTTGTGGGCAAGGAAAATGAACAGTAATTTTCTCCATCGTGTTAAACGAGAAAAGCTGGAAGAGACAGGCATTCCTCGTGTTACAAAGAAGGTTGTGTTCGATAAATTAATATCTTTTTGTTTGTCTTGAATTTTTTCAAACAGATTTTGAATATTAACAATTTCACTAAACCCATAAGATGCGACTAATTGGTAAATTTGATTGCCTAAAGGAATCAGCTTAAGGCGATCTTCGGTGGGCACTTTAGGAACGGTTTTTGTGATAATCGATAAGAAAAAAATTTTGTCATGTAAAACGGGGGTATGAGTATAGTGTACTTGAAAAGAATTAGGGAGTTTTTCTGGATTATTTCCCATAAATACAGCCGTTCCTGGCACCCGATAGGAGGGAAAATGGGGAATTTTTGGTATGAATTCCAAAAGTGTTTCTTGCCATTGAATGTCAGGCACCAAAGCTTGTCGACCTTGTTTCCAGGTGGTTATAACCCCATAAATTATCCATGCAATAACAATCGAAAACCATCCGCCCTCTGTTAATTTGATCAAATTTGTTCCTAGCAGGCTTAGATCAAACAGTAAAAAAATACCAAAAATACTTACGGTTTTTAAAAAAGACCATCTCCAACGGTATAAAGCCAAAAGGATTGTCAAAAGGGTGGTGATGGTCATAATGCCCGTAATGGCAAGACCATAGGCAGCCCCTAATCGGTTAGAGCTTTGAAAGAATAAAACAGCTCCAATTGTGATAAGTAGCATCAAAAAATTCATCAAAGGAACATACACCTGACCAATTTTAAGGCGAGATGTGTGGATAACGCGCATACGAGGAAGATATCCCAGCTGTACAGCCTGCCAACTAAGGGAGAAAACCCCCGAAATCACTGATTGCGAGGCAATAATTGTCGCAAAGGTTGCAAGAATTACCATTGGATAAATTCCCCATGATGGAACCATAAAATAAAAGGGATTGACGACAGCTTCTGGGTTACAAAGCAGTAAAGCACCCTGACCGAGATAATTCAGGATTAAAGAGGGCCAAACCAAAATAAACCAACTGGTTCTTATGGAAAAGACATTAAAGTGGCCAATATCAGCATACAGGGCTTCTACTCCCGTGATGGTTAAAACAACCGAGCCTAAAATGGGTGCTGCAAGATGGGGATAATCCCAAAAAAAATAAAGAGCATAAGTCGGTTCAAGGGTTTTTAAAATAATAGGATTTTTGGCAATTTGTATAAGGCCAAGACTGCCTATTACCCCAAACCACGTGACCATAACAGGGCCAAACCAGTGCCCCAGCTTACTGGTTCCACGTTTTTGTATAAGGAAGAGGGTGGTAAGGATGAAAACAGCTAATGGGACAACAATCTTTTGCAGGCTGGGGGTGGCAACACTGATGCCCTCTAGGGCACCTAAAACCGAAATAGCGGGTGTGATAACACCATCCCCGTAAAATAGGGCTGTTCCTAACATTCCTAATCCTAAAACCAGGTGTTTATAATTTTTAGGAATAGAACCTAAAACAAGCGTTGTTAAAGCAAGGATTCCTCCTTCTCCATTATGGTCGGCTCGTAAAATTAGTGTTATATATTTAATTGTGACAATACTGGCCAATAACCAAAATATCAAAGAGGTTACACCAAGGATGGCGTGTGGCTGCAAAGGAAGACGGTTTTCAAAGAAACATTCTTTTAAAGCATAAAGGGGGCTTGTGCCGATATCACCGTAAACAACGCCAATGGTTGCGAGGGCTAGATGAAAAGGTTGCTGAAAAGAGGGAGAATTTTTCATTTTTTTTAAACTGTACTTAAACCTAATTTATGATAAAAGCAAAAGAGCAAGAAAGAAAATAAAATACTCTCCAATCTTAAGGTGATTACTATGGATTCAAAACCAACTCAGCAAGATGTTCTAGGCGTCGTTACGCAACATGAACAGATAGCGCGCGATTTTGGGTTTGTTTGGGATAATATTGATCAGATTTTAGAGCAAATTCAAAGCGAATGTTTAGAGGTTAAGCATGCGTGGTTACGGGGAGATCAAAAAAATTTAGAGGAAGAAATTGGTGATCTTATTAATGCTACCATTTCCTTGGCAATTTTTTGTGATTTGAATCCTACAGAAACATTGGCAAAAAACAATAAGAAATTTCATAAACGTTATCAGACAGTTGTTTCTTTGGTTCAATCTGATGGTTTGGATGACCTCAAAGGTCAACCTTTAAGTGTTTTGTTGAATTACTGGCAAAAGGCAAAAGAAATGTGTCTTTCTTAATGGAAAAAGAGGCCTACCCGTTTCCTTGATCATGGTCCAGCTGTTGAATAAGCTTAATAAAGTCGGTGACACTGCTGAATTCATGATAAACACTGGCGAATCGAACGTATGCAACAGCGTCTAGATGTGAAAGAGCTTGCATGGCCATTTCGCCGATGGTGCGGGTAGAGATTTCATGGTCGCCGCATGTTTCAAGTTGACGGATAAGGCTTGAAATCAAACGTTCGATTCGGTCAGGGTCAAGGACCCGTTTATGAACCGCTGTTGTAATGGACTGGGCCAGTTTATTACGATCAAAAGGCACACGGACACCATTCTTTTTGACAACAACCAGGTCACGAAGTTGGGTATGCTCAAAGGTGGTAAAACGTGATCCACATTCCCCACAAAGGCGTCGCCGACGTATGGAAGCATGATCTTCTGTTGTACGCGAATCTTTAACGGAGGTATCAGGGTGGCCACAAAAGGGACAACGCATTTATAGTTCCTGGTAAATGGGAAAAAGCTGACAGAGATTCGTGACGTTCTCTTTGATATGGGAAAGGACAGATTCGAGTTGATTTTTTTGGGCAGCCTGTAAAACGTCGGCAATCATATGTCCCACTTGAACGCACTCCTCGATGCCAAAACCACGCGTTGTTACGGCCGGGGTTCCCAGCCGGATACCCGAGGTCGTACTGGGGGGGAGGGGGTCAAAAGGAATCCCATTCTTATTGCAGGTAATGGAAGCTTGTTCTAAAACCTCTTCGGCAACTTTTCCTGTGAGGTGATAATTGCTAAGGTCTACCAGCATTAAGTGAGTATCTGTACCTCCTGCCACAAGGGTTAATCCTCGCTCAACCAGGACTTGGCCTAAGGCTTTAGCATTCGCTACAACCTGTTTGATATAATCTTTAAAGCCCGGGCTTAAAGCTTCGGCGAAAGCCACGGCTTTGGCGGCGATTACGTGCATCAAAGGTCCGCCTTGTAAACCTGGAAAGACGGCTGAATTGATTTTTTTCCCTAGGTCTGTGTCGCAGCTGAGAATAACGCCCCCCCGGGGACCGCGCAGTGTTTTATGCGTGGTGGAAGTCACAATATGCGCATAAGGCAGGGGATTGGATAACACACCTCCGGCCACAAGGCCAGCAATATGAGCCATATCGACCAACAAGAACGCCCCTACGGAGTCTGCAATCGCACGAAAACGTGAGAAATCGATTTCTCTTGGATAGGCTGACCCCCCCGCAATAATAAGGCGAGGGCGATGTTGTTTAGCAAGAGCTTCAATTTCATCATAGTTTAAAATCTGGGTTTGACGATCCACAGAATAGGTGACGACATGAAACCACTTTCCCGATAAGTTGACGGGTGACCCATGGGTAAGGTGTCCTCCTGCTGCTAAAGACATCCCTAGAATTGTATCACCTGGGTTTAAAAGGGCCAACATAACAGCCTGGTTCGCCTGCGAACCGGAGTGGGGTTGAACATTCGCAAAAGAACATCCAAAAAGTTCCTTTAAACGTTCAATCGCCAGATTTTCAATGACATCAACGTGCTCGCATCCCCCATAATAACGACGTCCGGGATAACCTTCTGCGTATTTATTGGTTAAAATAGAACCTTGAGCTTCTAAAACAGCTTGAGAAACAATATTTTCCGAGGCAATCAGCTCAATTTGATATTTCTGGCGGTAAAGTTCATTTTGAAGGGCAGTGAAGACCTCAGAATCCTTCTCTTTTAAGGGAGTTTGCAGCATTGTTATACCCCGAAGTGGTGCCGCAGGAGGGAATCGAACCCTCGACCTCACCCTTACCAAGGGTGTGCTCTACCACTGAGCCACTGCGGCGCGGAACTTTTGAAAAAGTAACCCGATCATGTCATAGCTTTTTGTGATAGGCAAGACTCACCTCACATTCAGAGATAGGTTCTCTTCAATGCCTTCCTGGCCGAATTCTTTGGCAATACTGGGATTGTTTTTCCCAATTTTGTTCTGTTAGTAATTTACCTTCGTAATAAGTTATTTGGGTGTGTGTTTCTTGGGGTGACTGAATACTTAGATTATGCTGAATATCATTGTAAACGTGCGGTTTGGTTTTTGAAAATTCAATGTAGTACGTATTCCAATCTTCGGTTTCAAATTTACCCGTCATCCTGGAAGCCATACGTTTTTCAACCACATAAGTTTTTTCACCCTTTGGTGGCTGACACATGTAGGTATAAATTTTTTCTGAAGAAAGATTCCCAACATTCAGCGCTTTATAAGATCCAAAAATCTGGATTTTTGGATCTTCCCAATCCCAATGACGATGATAGCTTTGGAAAAATACATACTGATCAGGATCTATTTTTTCAATTGTTTTAGGGGCAGAATAAATTAAAGGTTGTTGAGTTTTGATTAATATCAAGTCTTTTCCATAATATTTGGCCTGGAGTTTTCTTTCTTCTAAAACAATTTGCAAGGATCGCAAGGCTTGTTGATTGTGATAATTATCCTTATTTCCAATCGAAATAGAGAGTGATTCTAAAGAAGGGGTTTTTTGCAGAAATTCTGTTAGAATTGGCAATAAAGTTTCAGATTTCCAAGTGTTTTTTTGGATTAATCGAAGACTAGTGATATTGCTGCCCGCCAAAGTTTCAAGAAACGCTTCTATCCCCTTTGCGGTTAGTGCGTTATTATCAAGATTGATTTCTTTTAGGTTATTCTTCTCCCCTCTTTGTTTAATGATTTGGGCAATTTTTAACGCTGAAACATCTCCCAGATTTTGATTGGAAAAATCTAAAGATTCTAGAGACCAAGTAAGAATTTTTTCTAAAAATTTAGATGAAGGGTCTGAAAACAATACGTCTTCTAAAGTAAGATATTTGTTGTCAATTTTGATGATGTATTGGTAGAGATCTTGCCATAGATCTTTATCAATACCTTTCCAAGAAAGAGTTTTAAGATTTGAAGTTTTTTGACAAAATTCTGCCAGAGCTTTTGCAACATCAGGAGTCAGGGCAACGTAGTTAAAGCAAAGATTTTGCAAAGAGGTAAAGCCCTTATATTTTAAAAAATATTCTAAATCGGAGGGCTGAATTCCTACTTGTCCCGAAAGATTCAACTCTTCCACAGTGTTAGCGATCTTCCCAAGGAGATGGTGAATATCACTGGAGGCGTGCTTCATATGAAAAAAAGAGTTGGTT
>JAJZHT010000172.1 GCA_021804455.1 Pseudomonadota bacterium
GATTTGTTAAAAAAAGTGTAGCAGTAAGAAAGATCAAAAAAAAGAGTTCCCAAAACTCCAGAGTTAGAACCATTCCCGGTTAACGTCATTCTTAAGACTTAATTTATGTTTATTATTTTATTTTTTACAAAAAATGTAAACGAATTTTAGGTAAATTTATCAAGCGTCGTCTTCAATAAAAAGTTTGATGTTTTGTTCCATAACCTTGAAGACTTCTGGCGTTTCAAGAATCAAACCATGACGTGCTTGGGGAAGGTGTATCAAAGTACAGTTTTTCATTTTCAGTCCATATTTTATCGAAGCCGTACTATCCACGTAAAATTCTTTCCCTGCCGTAAAAAGCAACACAGGAATTGAAAATGTGCCTGGGTCAGGCAGCGTGTCAGTTAAATGAAACAAAATATTTAAAGTATTATAAGTAAGAATACTCGTTGTATTGGGTTGATCTTTATAGTATTCAGCAACTTTCAAAGAATTTTCAATTTGAAGTGGACAGGACCCACAAATAGACGTGTTCATCCGCGTAATTGTTGGTTCATAGAAATTCATATAGGTTAGGGAGAAACCTTGCTCCGCATCATAAAGCCCCTGGTCATAGTTTTTATAAACCGTTCTCTCTGGGCAAATTCTGGCCCCCAACTTGGCGTACCAACGGGCTAGAAAATAAGGCCATTTATTAGTCAAAAATTGAATCATAGGCGCTAGCAATACGACTTTTCGTATATAGTGAGCTGAAGGAGAATTGGCAAGAAAATGAAAACCTGTTACCCCTCCAAAAGAAACGCCCGCCATATAAAGGTTTTGACCAACGGGAATATGATTAAAAACAGCTTCTAGATCATCGTACAAGGTTTGGGGGGTTTCTAAATGATGATGACCAAATTTTTTTGTAAAGTTATCAGACAGACCCGAACTACGGTATTCAAAACTGATAACATTAAAACCTAAACCAACAAGCATTTGAAAAAATATTTCATAAAACTCTAAATAACCATTGAAACCTGGCACAACCAGGATGGTTTTATTGTTGGCATTCGAAAAATATTTATAGAGACGCAGCTTGTTCGCACCCTCTGGCGCACCAGGAATCGTAATAAATTCAAACATAAATTTTAAGCGATAGTTGAGTTATTATGATTCTAAGAAAAGTATCTTCTTATTATGGTTAATTCTTTATTAATCACATGAAGGAATTTTATTAACTCCAAATTAAACAAAGGAAATTAAGATAAGAATTACAATGATGTCGAAGAAGAAAATAACAAAGGATGAAACGGTATATTCTGACCACCTTGTTCACATTCTCTTTAATCTTGATTGTATTTCCGTCCTTTGCTTATGGAATAAGTCTTTTCATTCAACAGTTTCCTGTTTCTTATCGATGGTTAATCTTGGTAGGAGTACTTTTTATAATAGGAATTTTATCAGGGGTCTTATCAGTCTGGACATTTTATGCACGATTGTTTCCAATAATGGGGTATAAAGTTTATAAAGTAGAAAAACCCAGCTTGCCGTTTAAGAACGTTATTAAAGACAGAATATCCGATGTTTCAATAGTAATCTTTCTTTCCATCCTGGTGAATGCTATAGCTTATGGATGGTTGATTGATGTTACATTTTCTTCTCCGCAATCCCTAAAACTTGTGGGACAATTCTTTTTGTCCTTTTTGATTTTGGATAGTTGGTTTTACTGGATTCACCGTTTGTTACATTTTTCTAAGAAATTATTTCGTATTCATCGAACCCATCATTTGATCTTAGTTCACGAACAGGTCCCCTTTATTACAAAACCTTTGGAAGATTTGTTAGCTTCTGTGATAAATGTCGTTGTCACCTTAAGTATAGTTAATATTTTAATGGGACCTGTATATATTGAAGTTGTCATTTATTCCTATATTTTTTGGCTCTGGTTAATTATCCCTATAGGCCATTCGAATGTTGAGTTTTTTACTTCCCCTGTCCGTTGGTTACTAGGAGGGCCTTGGATATCGACAACAGTAACCTACCATTCTTTACACCACACCCGTTTTAAGGAAAATTATGGTGCATTAAGTATGCTCTGGGACCGTTTAATGGGGACTGTTTCACCCGATTATGAGGCGATTTACCAGCGGGTGATTCATGAACAACCCCTCACGTCCATCAAGGAACATCTCAATTTTAACAATGAATCAAGATAAAATTGGTACAAAGAATGTGATTGGTGAGACACAGATTTTAGAATTTTCAGTGACAACACCAAAAAATCACAGGGTAAGATTCTGGTAATATTTTATAGAGGGCTTCGTTACAACGAACAAACATTGCTATCTTAAGTTGTCAAGCATCATAGGGCCTTGTAAACTTTTTGAAATGGCTTAATTTTTTCTGCTTTTATGACTAAAAAAAACCGTCTTTCTTCCCGTAAGCCTGATACCACACGTCGGGATTTCCTAACGTTAACAGCAGGGGCTGTTGGAACAATGGGCGCTGTAACAGCCCTTTGGCCTTTTTTAAACAGCATGAATCCAGCGGAGGATGTTTTGGCCACAGCCCAAGTTGATGTGGATTTAAAAGAGATTCCAGAGGGGCAAACAAAAATTATTATGTGG
>JAJZHT010000031.1 GCA_021804455.1 Pseudomonadota bacterium
TCTCTTTGAAATTTGCTCAAGGGAACTGGTGTAGCTACTATCACCCTTTTTTCTGATTGTTTATCCAAAGGGTTTTGGAATTCATCATATTCAATGATGCTATCAATTTTCTCTTTCATGATTAAAAAACATTATTGGTTGATAATAAAGAGTTTGGTTAAAACTCAAGTTAACGTCACATTACTATAGAGAGCAAAAAATGAAAAAGGTTGCGTGAAATATCAAACTTTTTTTTCCAAAGAGAATAAAAACCCGTCAGCACCAAACCAACCAACGGATTTTTATTAAATTTATGAATCTGCCGTATGTTTCTGTTGTTTTGCCAACCTATAACCGGGCCGATTTGATTGGAAATGCGATTCACAGCGTACTTAATCAAACGTATCGCCATTTTGAACTTTTGGTGATTGACGATGGCTCAACCGATGAAACGATTGAAACGATTCAAGGTATAACAGACAGTCGTTTATTATTAATCCCACAACACCATAAAGGGGCTGCCGCTGCGCGCAATATAGGAATGCAGAAGGCCAAGGGAAAATACATCGCCTTTTTAGATTCCGATGATCAGTGGGAACCTGGAAAAATTCAACAACAACTTGATTTTTTAGAAACGGCTTCGGATGAAATAGGCGGATGTGTTACAGCCTACCGTCTGGTTTTTCCTTCGACGACGATTGTGCGTTCGATCCCCATGGAGAAGGACTTTTATCAACAAAGTTTAAAAGGATGTAATTTAAGCCCGGGGAGTACGTTGATGTTTCGTCAGTCGTGCTTGCAGAAAGTTGGATTACAAAATGAAATCCTCCAGCGTTTTGAAGATTGGGAATGGCAAATACGTTTTGCACAATTTTACCGTTGGCATAAATTGCCCCAGGTTTTAGCCAATGTGCGGGCAGGGGGGCATATTATCCCGTTTCCCGTGGTACAGCAAGCGGTGGGGCAGTTTGAAAAGAGTGTCCAAACCAAAACCCCCAAGGATCTTAAAACAATAAAAGTGGCAATTCTGTACGAATTGTTTTATGCTGCGGGGAAAAATAGATTATTGACCAAGGCTTTTGCCTATCTCCTAAGGGCTTTTGGAGCAGCACCTTATTCTTTTGGAGCTTTTTGGGCAAAACTTCTCGGTCGAAAAATTGTAGAGTTGTTTTCAAAAAAGTTATGACCCATTTTGTGCCTTATCTTTCTGTTGTTGCGACGTCTCGGAATGATGACCATGGTGGGAATGCTTTATGGCGTACTCAACACTTTGTCAGAGGTTTGGCCTTTCAGGCTCAAGCCTTCCAGGTTCCTATAGAATTAATTTTGGTGGATTGGAATCCTCCGACGGATAGGCCTTCTTTAGCGCAGGCTTTAGAAATACCGCGGGATAATCCTTATTTTCAATGTCGTTTTATTCAGGTTCCTGCTTCTTACCATAGGCAGTTCCGGTTTTCCGATAAGCTTCCTTTGTTTCAATATCTTGCCAAAAATGTTGGAATTTATCGGGCCAAAGGCCAGTACGTTCTGGCGACCAATATTGATATTTTGTTTTCTGATACCCTGATGGCTTTTTTAAAAAAAGGTCTCGAACCAGGGAATGTTTACCGGGTAGATCGTTTTGATATTGAGGCTGATATTCCTGATGGTTTGTCGTTTCCAAAGATTTTGAAATACACTGAAAATCATATTATTCGGGTTAATACAGTCAGAGGAACTCAGGATTTCCAGGAATTTAAGGCTGGTGTTCTAAAGCATGCTTTGAAAACTTTCTGTCGATCGGTTCGGGTTTTGATAGGATATGGTTTAAAGAATTTTACTTATTATATTACAATGCCGGCCTTTTTAAGGCAAAGACAGCAAAGGCGTTTAGGAAGCCCTTATAAAAATTTATTGAGTTTGCTCTTTAATTTAAAGCAGATTGTATTTCCCAGTTCTTTGGTGCTGCATACCTGTGCCTGTGGAGATTTTACCTTAATGTCTAAAAAAGATTGGGAAGTGTTAAGGGGATACCCTGAGTGGGAACTTTATTCATGGCATATTGATTCTGTGCTGATTTACCAGGCTTATCACAACGGTTTAAAGATGGTGAATCTTGATTCTACCCATGCGATTTATCATATTGAACATGGGAAAGGTTCGGGCTGGACGCCTGAGGGAGCCAACGCTTTGTTCAGTCGTTTGGATAAAAATGGAATTTCTTATTTGGACGATGATGATCTTGAAGAGCTTCATTTTCAACAATTTCAAAATCAAAAGCTGGGTATTCGTACGGTCTATAATGAAGCTTGGGGAGCTCCTGAGCAGAATTTTTCTGAAGAGTTGGTATGATTACCTTTTTTACAACACCGAAAGCATTTCAAGGACATATTGGGATTATTCAAACCAATGCTTTATCCAGTTGGACATTTTTAAGCCCTCGCCCAGAAGTTTTAGTCTTGGGAAATGATGAAGGAGGGGCCGAAACCGCTGAAAAGTTTGGTTTTAAACATTTCTCCTTAAAACAGTCGATAGGGGAGACTCCTTTACTATCGGATATCTTTCACACAGCCCGGGAACAAGCATCTTTCCCTTATCTTTGTTTTATTAATGCTGATATTATTCTTCTGGATGACTTTATGATAGCTTTTGAGCGGGTTCGCCAAAAGTTTGAAAAATTTTTAATGATTAGCAGTCGGTGGAATTTAGATGTTGATTCTCATGTTGCTCTTGATACAGCCCAGCAGCGCACCCATTTAAGAAATCAAGCCCTTCAAAAACATGACATGTATCCTGCAGGAGGCAGCGACTTTTTTGTTTTTCATAGGGATATGTACCAAAACCCTCCGCCTTTTTTATTGGGGCGTGGTTATTGGGATAATTGGTTGATTTATAAAGCACGACAAGAAAAAATTAAGGTCATTGACGTGACGTCTGATGTTATCGCGGTTCACCAGAATCACGATTACAGCCATGTACAGGGAATTCAGCCTGGGAATCGGGATGCAGATTTGGTCTTTAAGGCTCAGCAAGGCAGAAAGAATTTATTATTAGCAGGTGGGCAAGGAAATATTTATACCAATTATGATGCTAATTATATCTTGGTTAAGAACCGACTTAAAAAGGTTTGTTTTTTTTCATACAGGCGTTTGAAAAGCACCTTAAGAAGGTTGAAATTGTATTTATTATCTAGATAAGGGATAAACGTTATGGCAAAAGTTTCGATTATTGGTTTGGGCAAACTGGGTGCTCCTATGGCCGCTGTTTATGCCAGCAAGGGTTTTGAAGTTATTGGTGTCGATAAGAATCCAGCCTTTGTGGATGCCCTAAATCAAGGTTTGGCTCCCGTGGAGGAGGCACAACTTCAAGAGTTTATCAGTGCCCACAAGGGGCGTTTGTCGGCAACCCTTAATACAACTGAGGCTGTTTTGCAAACGGATGTTACGTTTGTGATTGTCCCTACACCCAGCGGCCCTGATGGTACCTTTAGTAACAAATATGTTTTAGAAGCTGTCCGGGACATTGGTTCGGCTCTTAAACAAAAAGATTCTTATCATTTGGTGGTTATTACCAGCACCGTGATGCCAGGTTCAACGGGGGGAGAAATCCGCCAAGCGTTAGAACAAACGTCCGGTCGTGTTTTAGGGGATTATCTTGGCCTTTGTTATAGTCCAGAGTTTATTGCTTTAGGAACGGTTATTCGCGATATGCTTCATCCCGATTTCTTTTTAATTGGTGAAAGTGACATAAAAGCAGGCGATCTTTTGGTTTCTTTATATCGTCAGGCCTCTAACAATCAACCTCGTATGGAACGGATGAATTTTGTTAATGCAGAGTTAACAAAAATTTCAGTCAATACCTTTGTAACGACTAAAATTTCATACGCTAACATGTTATCAGATATGTGTGACTATCTGCCAGGGGCGGATGTGGACGTGGTAACACGGGCTGTAGGCTGTGATTCCCGTATTGGCGGGAAATACCTGCGCGGTGGGGTAGCCTATGGTGGGCCTTGCTTTCCCCGTGATAATGTCGCTTTTTCTCGTTTGGCACAAACAATTGGTGCAAAGGCTGATTTGGCTATGGCAACCGATAATATCAACCGTCACCAAAAAGATCGAGTTTTATCCGTTATTGAAACTCTTGAAGAACAGCCCAAGACGATTGGTGTTTTAGGTTTGTCTTACAAGCCCGGGACGTGTGTTATTGAGGAATCTCAAGGGATCGCCTTAGCGCTGGCTCTTCATAAAAAAGGTTTTCAGGTTGTTGTCTATGACCCCATGGCGCTTGCGCCTGCCAAAGCCATTTTGGGGAACCATGTTTCTTACGCTTCTTCTGCGGAAGAGTGTCTTGAAAAAAGTGATGTTATGGTTTTGATGACAGCGTGGCCTGAATTTACCGCTCTTAAGCCAGAATTGGCTAAGAAAAAGGAAGATTTTGTCATGATTGATTGTTGGCGTTTCTTTCCTCAAGGGGACTCCTCTGTAAAAATTCTGTACTTAGGAAACGGTGTTTTGTCTTCTGTTGCCTCAATGCAGGTTCGTCATGTCGCCGCTGTCTAGGTCCCCTATAAAGAAGGAAGAGGGAAGGATAAAAATCACCCCGGTTATTTTGTGTGGTGGGTCAGGAACGCGCCTTTGGCCGTTATCTCGTAGTTTGTATCCTAAACAGTTTTGTTCTCTTGTGGGGCAAGAGAGCCTCTTTCGGCAAACACTTCGACGTGTGCAATTTTCTGATATCTTTGAAGCTCCTTTAATCGTAGCCAACCAACAGCATCAGTTTTTGGTGGAAAAAGAAATCAAAGATTTAGAAGTTAAAGGGCGTCTTCTTTTAGAACCGTGTGTTCGTAATACGACCCCAGCCATCGCTTTGGCTTGTTTTATAGAGGCCCAAAAAGATCCCAATCGTTTGTTGTTGGTGATGCCCTCAGATCATTTGTTGGAACCTCTTGAGGGCTTTATCATGAGCATCAAGCAGGCTCTGCCAGCGGCTTTGGATAATTCTTTGGTAGCCTTTGGTATTCAACCCAATCGTCCAGAAACAGGTTATGGTTATATTGAATATGACCGTGATAATCCTGAACACGCTAAACCGATCCAGCGTTTTATTGAAAAGCCTCAGGAAAAAACAGCTTTAGAATATTTAGAAAGCGGTCGTTTCTTATGGAACAGCGGTGTCCTTTTGGTAAAGGCACAAACCTTTTTGGACGCTGTTGCCACTTATGAGCCAAAGATTTTTCAAGTATGTGAGCAAGCAGCCTCAAAGATAACGGATGATCTTGTTATGAAGATTGATCCCGTGATCTTTGCGGAATCTCCCTCAATTTCTGTAGATTATGGAATTATGGAAAGGGCGAAGAATGTCAAAGTTGTACCTTTAAACCTGACATGGAGTGATTTGGGGAGCTGGCAGGCCTTATGGGAAGAAACCCCCCATAATAATCAAGAAAATGCCTTGGTTGGGGATGTGGTTACCCATAATGTTCATCGTTCTTATATCCGATCAGAGAATCGTTTGGTGACGGTTGTGGGATTGGATGACGTGATCGTTGTGGACAGTCAAGACGCGGTGTTGGTGGCTTCTCGTTCTGCGGCTCAGGATGTCCGAGAGATTGTAGAAACGTTAAAGCTTTCTGAACGAAAGCATATTCAGTCCCACCCTATGGAGGAGCGCCCCTGGGGATCCTTTCAAAGTATTGATCATGGGGAGCGTTTCCAGGTAAAAAGAATTACCGTTAAGCCAGGTCAAAAACTTTCGTTACAAATGCATCATCACAGGGCAGAACATTGGATTGTTGTCAGTGGTACAGCCAAGGTAACGCGAGATACAGAAGAAATTATGGTTTTTGAAAATCAATCCGTTTATATACCGTGTGGTACTAAGCATCGGTTAGAAAACCCTGGCAAGATCCCCCTTGAGTTAATTGAGGTTCAATCTGGTCCCTATTTGGGGGAAGATGACATTCTTCGTTTTGGAGACGATTATGGTCGCACCTAATCCTGAGTTTGATGTCTACAGCCAGGATTACCGGAATTTGGTGAATCAATCGGTGGAATTTTCAGGATTGACTGTTGATTTTTTTACTCAAGGCAAGGCCAATTTTTTTAACAGAAAGCTTCAAGGAATTCACAATTTAAAGATTTTGGATATTGGTTGCGGTATTGGTCAGATTCATTCCTTGATTACCGCTTCTGATCGAACAATTACAGGGGTTGATGTATCGGGAGAAAGTGTGAGGTTGGCGGAAAGCCACCATCCAAATCACGCGTATAAAGTTTATGATGGTTATACGCTGCCCTTTGAGGACCATACCTTTGACGTTGCTTTAACCATTTGTGTGATGCACCATGTGCCCCCGACTCAATGGCACCATTTTTGTGTTGAAATGACAAGGGTGGTTAAACCCGGGGGATGGGTTTTTATTTTTGAGCATAATCCCTATAACCCTTTAACGCGTCTGGCTGTGAATCGGTGTCCTTTTGATAAGGACGCTGTTTTACTAACGGCAAGAAAAACAGAGACTTTATTGACATCCACAGGGATGATCCAACCTTGCAGCGAATATCTTTTTTTTACCCCTTTTCAACATTCAGTCTTTCAAAAATTTGATCGTTGCTTGAAAAAAGTCCCTTTGGGAGCGCAATATTGTACCTATGGAAAGAAAAATTTTAGTAAAAATTAACCTTTATATGAAAGAGTTATTTTATTATTAACTCTTCCTAAAGGTTGAATGATGAATATAACATTTCGCTGGTTATTTGTTTTAAGTTTTTGTATGACTTTAAAACCAATTCAAAGTCAAGAAGACCCCTCTATGAACCTTAGAATCCTCGTTACAGGTGGAGCTGGCTATATAGGCAGTCATGTTTGTTATTATTTGAAGGAACAAGGTTTTGAGCCTGTCACATTTGATAATTTTTCAACCGGCCACCGAGAGGCTGTTCGTTTTGGTTCTTTAGTAGAAGGGGATTTGTTGAATCCAGAGCATATTAACCAGGCAATTCAGAAATATAACCCGATTGCTGTGATGCATTTAGCCTCGTTTATTCAAGTCGGTGAGTCGGTTAAAGATCCCTTGAAATATTATCAGAATAATAATGTCGGGATGATTAATCTTCTAAACGCCATGAAAAATCATCACGTCCCTTATATGATTTTCTCTAGCTCAGCAGCGGTTTATGGGAATCCTACTTATACTCCTTTAGACGAAGATCACCCTTGTTATCCCATCAATCCCTACGGTCAAACCAAGTGGATGATTGAGCAGATGTTAAAGGATTGTGACAAGGCCTATGGTCTTAAATCAGTCAGTTTGCGTTATTTTAACGCTGCAGGTGCTGCCCCTGAACAAAATTTAGGGGAAGCCCATGAACCTGAATCTCATCTTATTCCCTTGATGATAAAGGCAGCCCAAAAGGGTGATGCTGGCAAACCATTAAAAATTTTTGGTCGTGACTATAGCACGCGCGATGGAACATGTTTGCGGGATTATATTCATATTCTTGATTTGGCAGACGCCCATTTAAAAGCCTTATCTTATTTGCGGGGTGGGGGTGAAACCCTTTCTGTGAATTTGGGCAGCGGTCATGGAACCACCAATTTTGAGATGATCCAAAAAATTAAAGAATTATTTGGCGTTGATGTTCCGTTTGAGTATGCTGACAGACGGGAAGGTGATCCTGCTGTTTTGGTGAGTACCTATGAAAAAGCTGAAAAAGTTCTTGGCTGGACACCCCAACGTCCTATTGAAACAGTATTAACAGACGCTTGGAAGTGGCACCAGACAGAAAAATGATCCAACAAAAGAAATTAATTTTTTTATCCTTTGGTCTTTTTTTATTAACCCTGTCTTTTTATGCAGGGTTAATTATTTATTTTGATAACACAAACCTTACGACAACCAATGGATTGTATAAGTCTATTGATGTTTGGGGTTGGGAAAAAGGAACCCGCTTTGTGGTAGATAGTGGTGGGCTTTTATATGCCTTTACCATGGGGATGATTGCTAAACTTATTCCTGATCAGTGGATGACTTTTTATGGAACTGTAACGGATTTTATCACTTACCGTAAGTTAGCCTGGATTCACGCGGGCTTTGGGGCCGGTGCGACGACGGTTGTTTTTTTATTGGCCTATCAGGTCACACGGGATTGGGTGTGGGCAATCCTTGTATCCATTATTCACACCACCTCTGCATTTATCTTGGTGAACAGCATTATCAGTGAAGATATTATGCCGGGGTATTTCTTTTTTGTGCTCGGTTTTTTGCTTTTTTACCAAAGCATAACAACAGCTTATACGCGTCTTTATTTAACAGGCACAACGTTTTGTGTTTTAGCAGCGCTGTTTTTACACTGGACCCTTTTCCCGCCGATGGTTTGCGTGTACGGTTTGCTGACCCTAGAATTGATACGGAAAAGAAACCTTTCCTTTCGCCTGATTACAGAACAGCTTGTTCTTTTTAATGGCCTGATTTTTTTATTTGTTACCGTTGCAAATTTTCTGTTTGGGTCTCATTTTCAAAGTAAGCTGGAATTTTTCCAAGTTTTATATCCTAAGAAAGCCGGTCCAGGTTCATGGGTTGGACTTTCGTGGCATAAGTTTGAAAGCTTGTATTTAGGGGTGGGGAACTTTCTGGTGGGTTGTCAAAATATTCCAACTTTATCCCAGATGTCTTATGGAAACTTTTTACAAACTGTTGTGTCTTGGATTGTGGCTTTATTGTGCCTAGGAATTGTTATTCGCTTTATTCGACCCCAAGCCACCTTGGAACAACGCCTGGTTGCTGGATTTGGTTTGGGAATTTTTATTTTTGGCCAGATGAAAAATATGTATGGCCAACCTCAGGATCCTCAATTTCAAGTTCAACCGATGTTTTTGATTACATCAGGACTTATTTTATTATTTTTTTACCAAAAATATCGTGCCGTTTTAAAGATGGGGTTGGCTGTAGCCATCCTCTTGATACGGGCCGATAATATTTTGACTTTGAAATCTTTACGGGGAGGAGATAGCCAATCTGTTATGGGATATGAAGAGTTTCGGGATGCTTTTTCCAAGAAAGATACTAAGATTGTTCATTTGGCTTATGAGAATTGGTCATCGTGGTTGATGGTATTTGAATATGGGGGAGATTTTAAAGTTTATTTACAAGATATCACTTGTCTTAATACACCTTTCCATTTTCAACCGGATATCACTATTCATCAGGCTGCCCAAGAGATTATAAACGATATAGAAAAGGCTTTGAACAAAGGCAAGCGTGTTATTGCCACCACTCCATGGGTCAATCCAAATGATATAGAACTTTTGCAGTCCCAAAATTTAGCAAAACCAGATATTGAGAAATTAAAGACAATCCTTCTCTCTCGTTATCGTGTTAAAAAAATTCATACCCTAAAGTGGGATACATTTGCCGAATTGGAAAGGAACCCTGAATTTCATGAATGATGTCATTTATTCCTTTGTTATTCCTGTATTTAACGAAGAAAAAGTTCTTGGAGAGCTTTTTAAGCGTTTCGAGTCTGTTTTAGGCCAACTGGATGGGGCTGCTGAAGTTTTATTGATTGATGATGGCAGCAGTGATCAAAGTTATGAATTGCTGAAGCAGCAGTACGAAAAAGATTCTCGTTTTAAGGTTTTAAAGTTTTCGCGAAACTTTGGTCATCAAAATGCTGTTACAGCTGGACTGGATCAAGCCCTAGGACACGCTGTTATTATTATGGATGCTGATTTACAAGATCCCCCTGAAGTGGTGTTCGATATGATTCGTCAATGGAGGGCAGGTTTTGATGTGGTGCACGCTGTGCGTCAAACTCGGCAAGGGGAAACATGGTTTAAATTAGCCACAGCGAATCTTTTTTATCGATTTTTGGAAAAAATTACCGAAACCAAAATTGTTCGTAATTCTGGCGATTTTCGTTTGATGGATCGTAAGGTTGTTCAGGCCTTTTGCCGCCTACGGGAACAGCACCGTTTTATGAGGGGATTATCTTGCTGGATTGGTTTTAAGCAAGGGTGTGTTTTCTATGAGCGTCAGGCCCGTTTTGCGGGAGAGACAAAATATCCCCTAAAAAAAATGATGCGCTTGGCAGTGAACGCCATAACTTCCTTTTCTGATTGGCCTTTGCGATTGTCGTTTGTTATGGGGGCGGTTATTTCCTTCCTGGCGATGGTGGGAGTTATGGGGATTGTTTTTTTAAAGATGTCAACAAATTGGTTTGTTCCGGGATGGGCCTCGATCATTGCAGTCTTGTCAATTTTTAATGGTATGACCATGATGATGCTAGGGATTTTAGGAATTTATGTTGGCAGAATCTTTCAGGAGATTAAACATCGTCCGCTTTATATTTTAGAAAAAACCCATGGTGTTGATGGATAGTTATGGTTTTTGCTTTGGTAAGAAAGAATAACTTAAATACATGATGGGTGTGCCGGCCAAATTCACAGCCGTCCGCAAAAGATAGCTGGCGATAACAAAACTGCTTAAAAATAAGGACAAAGACAGGGGCGTCGGACTGAGAATAACCCATGCAATTAGGCCAAATGTAAAGTTATCCAATAATCCTGAAAGCGCTGTCGACAAATTTTGCCTTAACCAGACAAAGCGTCCTTGGCTGAGAGTACGGATTTTTTGGAAAAGCCATATATCGCAAATTTGACTGATGGCATAGGCGATAAGACTGGCAAAAAGCAATCGAAAAGAGGGGGCAAAAATTTGAAGAAGGGCTTGATCA
>JAJZHT010000173.1 GCA_021804455.1 Pseudomonadota bacterium
CAAAATTATTATGACATTGGCATTGCCGTTTCAGCACCCCACGGTTTGGTGGTCCCTGTGATTAGAAATGCTGATCAATTGGATTATGCCGGAATCGAAAAAACCATTCATGATGTCAGCCAAAAAGCCAGGAATAATAAACTTTCTATCGAAGATCTAAGTGGCGGGACCTTTACCATTAGTAATGGGGGAATTTTTGGATCACTGCTTTCTACCCCCATTTTAAATCCTCCCCAATCCGGTATTCTAGGCCTTCATAAAATTCAAGATCGCCCCATAGCCCTAAATGGCCATGTTGAGATTCGACCCATGATGTATGTTGCCTTATCGTATGATCATCGTCTTATTGACGGGCGTGAGGCTGTAACGTTTCTTGGTATTATTAAAGAATCTCTAGAAAATCCAGGACGATTCTTATTGGATTTATAAAAGATCACATCGTGTGCACACTTTAAAAGATTTCTCCCAATTAACGGTTTGGTAAGGATCTTGGGAGTATGATAAGAAAGAACCTAGGTGATAGAGAACCCCTTTTCGAAACCAGAACAAAGGGCCATAAGAAAAGTTTTGCCCACCGTTCTTGTAAGAAGGTGGGTGTAGCCCCCCTCCCGTTTAGGGAGGCAGTGGGCGGGGGGTGGCAAAAAAATAAATTAACTTTTTATTAATCTTTGTTGGTAAAAGGTTAAAACTCATTCCTTTAAGAAAGCCTAACAACAACATGGATCGTTGAATGGATGTGTTAAGGCCAACGAACCTACAGAAACATCCCTCTTTTCTGTTCAAATGAAAGAAAAAAACCTTAAAGAACCCTTTTTAGTGGTCAAATTTCTAAAATTTTTCCGCTCAGACTTTATGGATGGATCCCCTGAAAGTCGCTACTCCCCTTGAGCTTTCTTAAGATAAATAAAATTCATTTGTTCAAAGTGATCCTTGAACGCGCACGCTGAATCAATATAAAAAAGAATAAGGAATGCAACCGTCAAAGTGACGTTTACACAAGGACCAAAAGGCACCAAAAATCAGGAAACAAGACGCTGAAGTCATTTAATAGAGGTTTATCCATACCCTTTAGAGTTTCGATTTTTATTCCCACCATCCAACCTTTTGAGAATTCGAATTAAGGATCAAAGGCCTTAAGAAAGATTCATCCTCTAACATCTGATGCTGATGAAGAATCTTCGCTAAAGCAACCTCTGCTGCCTTCAAATGACCATCATCCATTTTTAAAGCAATTCCCCATCCGCGATCAGGAATAACCGCTGAAAAAACGCCTTCTGCTCCCATTTTTGCCAAAATTTTTCCTTCACTCTTCACCGCAATATCTGTACAAAATCGTTCTGTACCCGCAACAAAAAAAGGATTGGTCTTCATTGCCGAAACAACGGCAACAGCAGCCTTCCTTAAAGATGTTTCCAGGATGTGTGGATTCGCAAGCTTTGCAATCCCTTGGGCAAAACAACGCAATGACAAAGCGACAACCGGAGCCTGACAACCGTCAATACCATGAGGAGCTTGATGTAAATCCATTTCACACATCTGGGATAGAATATCACGATTATAAACTTGGACAGGATGATCCCACTTTGTATAGTTTTCAGCTTTCATCCCAAGGTGCGAAACAACCGTAAGAAAACCTAAATGCTTTGCCGAACACATATGGTAAAGACGACTGGGCAATTCGTTATTTTTAATACAATGATGAGCTGCCTCTGTATAGGCAGGAAAGATAGGACCGCATTCCAAATTTTCTTCTGTAAATCCTAGCAGTTCCAACCACTTCCTAACCTCCAGGATATGTCTTTGCTCCCCATTGTGAGAAGCGCAACAAAGAGCGACGTAATGAGGCAAAAGCCGGTAATGATCCATAGCACCCGAGGTTACCACGGCTAAGGCCTGCAAAGGCTTTAAGGACGAACGACCATAAATCAAACGGTCAATATCTCCTGCTGCATCAATCAAATCGCCCTCAGCGTTCATAATAACATAAGCCCCCCTATAAAAGCTTTCAACAAGGTCACCTCGTATTGCATTCACAAGAATGGGGTTGGCTATGTGCATAGAATAAAAGCCCTCTGAATATAAGTGGTAGATTGATGATTATAAATCAACTGTTAACAGACGTCAAATTCTATAGCAGAATTTGAAGAGCAAACACTCAATAGAAAAATAAAAATACGATTTATGGAAATTGTTCTATCCCTAAGCGTTCGAACAAAAGTTGATCTTTTTTGGGGATAGGATTACCAGCCGTTAAAAGCTTTTCTCCATAAAAAATAGAATTAGCACCTGCTAAAAAGCATAAAGCTTGCATCTCATCAGACATCTGTTCTCGCCCAGCGGATAGCCTAATATAAGATTTAGGCATTAAAATCCGCGCTAATGCGACCGTCTTTATAAAATCAAAGGGATCAACGTCATCTTGTCCTTCCAGAGGAGTACCTGGAATACGTATAAGTTTATTAATAGGAACGGATTCAGGGGGTTCATCTAAATTAACTAAGGTAACAAGCATTTTAATACGATCATCATTATTCTCGCCCATGCCGATAATACCACCACAGCAAACTTTTAAACCTGCTTTAC
>JAJZHT010000032.1 GCA_021804455.1 Pseudomonadota bacterium
ATTAGGCGTAACACAGCGTTCTGATAAAACCTCCCTTGCTTCGATTGACGAAACCCTCTCTGGTGTTCGTCTCCAACAAGCAACTATTAATAAAACAAAAAGGTCAACAGGTTTGACCTATGGTGTTTACACGGGATATGGTCAAACCATGAATGGTTTTTACCTGGGCGCTGAAATCAGTTTAGAAGGAGATACGGGTAGTAAAACCAATACCCAAAATCCAAACATAACCATTACGCCTCCTGGTGTAAGCTTGCCAGCAACACTCAAGACAAAGTACGAGCGTGGAATGGTGATTGGTCTCAGCCCTCGCTTTGGTGCCGTTATTGAGAAAGACAATTTGGTTTATGCCAAATTAGGATTAGAATACAGCCGTGATAAATTGAAGGCGTCCTACAATTTAAAAGTTAATGGCGTTGGAACTGTTATTGATCAATCATACAGCAAATCAAAAAATCAACTGGTGTTTGTTCCAGGTCTTGGTTATGAAAGAGCCTTTGGTAAACTGTTAGCCCGTATTGAATATGGTTATACCATTGGTAGAAAAATTAATTCTTCAGATAGAGACCTCTCTGTAAAATACAGTGCCCATACTGTTAAAGTTGGCATGGCCTGTAAATTTTAAGGTTTTATAACCATTCACACCAAAGCCCTCTTTTTTAGAGGGCTTTTTTAATGCCTGCACAATAATCTAGGCACTCCTGATGATCAGGTATGAAATCATGTTCCACCCACCACTGCTGGCACGCGGCTAACAACAGGCCAATCTGCGATCCCGTAGCCATTCCTTGTTTTAAAAGGTCCTTCCCTGACAAGGGAAAGCTAGGAATCGTGATGCTCCTTGCCCAAAGAAGGTCGTCCTGAAGGGTTTCATCCTGCTTTTTTGCAGCCGCTATCAACAATCGACCCTTGATAAAAATATCAAGGCCATAATGATATAAAATCCAGCGTCGGTCCTTCATTACAGTAACTTTTTTTAAGGTATCCAAAAAACGAATTTGGAACCGACTCAGTCGCCAATATGTTTGATAGAAATAAAGCGGGGCTTGATAAAACAAAGCCTCTAATCGAACGAAGGGATCGGCTTTGACCAAGAATTTCTGTTCTAGGGAAAGGAATCTTTCCAAATTTTGAACATCATACGAAGGACCAAAAAGAGTTTCTAAGATTCCGTCCTGTTCCATTAAAAAGACAGCTTCTATGGGATTTTGTGCTGTGAAAAGTTTAAGGAGCTCAGCTTGAATACGCTCTGTTGATAATTGTTTTAAACACTGTTTAAGAAGACGTAAAACAGGAACTGAAGGATAAGGAGGTTTTCCATACCATGCCACAAACCGGTAATAACGCAAAATGCGTAAAGCATCTTCTAAAACCCGTTGTTTAGGGTCACCAATAAAACGAATCTTGCCCGCCTTTAGATCCTGAATTCCATCAAAAGGGTCATACAGATTGCCGTGAGGATCCAGATATAAAGCATTTATAGTAAAGTCCCGACGGTTGGCATCCTCCTTCAAGTCTGTAGAGAAAACAACCTTGGGGTGACGGCCTTGATGGTTTCGATCCTTGCGTAAACTGGTGATTTGAAAAGGTTGATGTTCGACAACAGCGGTTACTGTACCAAATTGAAGACCTGTGGGAATAACCTTAATATTTTTTTGCCGTAATTGATGGGTAACGGTTTGAGGATCAGCCGCAACCGCAACATCCACATCAAAATTATCGGCACCTAAAAGAGCATCCCGTACGCACCCCCCTACCAACCAAGCTGGCAAAGGACTTAAAGCAGCGAATAAATCCTGAACACCAGGTTTTAATAAAAGAGTTTTCAGAAATTCAGTCAATTTTATCCAGACGGCGCTGGTGGCGTCCGCCCTCAAACTCCGTTTGTAAAAAGGTTATCAAACACTGATGGGCCATTTTCTCATCCACAACACGTTCTCCCAAACATAAAACATTGGCATCATTATGCTGACGGGCCATAAGGGTTTGATAAACATCATAGCAACAGGCGGCACGAATACCCCGATGACGATTGGCAGCCATTGCCATGCCAATCCCTGTTCCACAAATTAAAACACCTCTGTCTGCCTGATGGTTTAAAACCTTTTGGACCACCCGTTCTGCAAAGTCAGGGTAATCCACGGGGTGTTGATCCATCGTGCCACAATCAATCACCACATATTTTTGCTTTTCAACCAGATTCAGCAGCCTCTTTTTTAACAGAAAGCCTGCGTGATCAGAACCAAAGGCAATAACCAAGGGTTGGGTTTCATGAAAAGAAGGATTAACGGTCATCATACTTTTCACCTGAATTCTTTTCTTCATAGTGCGTGAAATCATTTCCTCGTTCAAGGCGATTTATTTCGGCTGAACGAGATGAAACTGTCCTAAAACGTTCCTGCGTACCTGACCTGGCACAAGACTCTCAGAGAATAATGCATAAAAGTATCGCCCCTATTAAAAAAATAACAATAAGTCGTTGAATTTTTTATAAAAATTTAGTTTAATTTATACAAAGAAGAGGCGCGGGAGCAGAAAAGATGCCAGCAGTTGATATTGACGACGAATTTTATACACCAAGCGATGATGAGCCCTTTATGAATCCTCAACAATTGGAGTATTTCCGTAAAAAATTGTTGAATTGGCGAGAACAGCTCTTACGAGAATGTACAGAAATGATCCAAAACATGCAGGATCAAACAAATAATGAAGCTGACATTATCGATGTGGCTTGTCATGAAATGAATCAGGCTATTGAATTACGGGCACGCGATCGCGAAAGAAAGTTGATTAATAAAATTGATGAAGCGATTCGTCGAATTGAAGAAGGCAGCTATGGTTATTGTGAAGAAACGGGAGAACCTATTAGCATTAAACGCCTTGAGGCAAGGCCTATTGCAACCATGACCATAGAAGCCCAAGAACGCCACGAACGACGAGAACGTGTTTATCGCGAAGAGGTTCTATAGACAAAATTGGCACAAGCCGCTTTATAAAGACTTTTTAAATACACAGGTTAAACTTTTTTGTTGGATAGGGTCTAATATTAAAAGGAAATTAACCCTATTTCAGCCATTCTGAACATATTCCCCTGGGCGGCCGGGGGCCGGAGGGTGGGAATATAATCTCCCATCGTTAAGAATTCGTTAATTGCTTAACAAAATTGTATAGTCAAGCAGCCCCGAAGATTTACGAAAAGATCCTGCCCCTATCCTCATCCGAAATCTTCTTATGAATTTCTTGCGGCACACCCTATGTAATTGATCTTTAAAGAGTTGCTTAAGGTCCATGGTTGTTGATAAGGCGAAAAATAATAAAATGGGTTATATTGCATTCCTTTTAAATCCCGCCAGACCAAATTTCCCTCGCGTAGCCAGGCTGCTACTTCGGCCGGTTTCACGAAACGATGCCATTGGTGGGTTCCCCGCGGGACCCAACGCAAAATAGATTCTGCAGCGATAATCCCCCCCCAATAGGAAAGGCATGTACGGTTCAAGGTGGAAAGAAAAAACAACCCCTTTTCAGATAATAAACTTTGACTGGCCTGAATAAAAAAAGATGGGTTGTCCACGTGTTCAATAATTTCCATTGTCAAAACAACATCGAACTTTTTGTTTTGAAAAGACTCAACTGTGCCCACGTGGTAATCAATCTCCAAACCCATTTTCTGAGCATGATTTTTTGCCGTCTGTATGGCTTGAGGACTGGCATCAAGACCAGTCACATGGGCCCCTAGGCGGGCTAAAGGCTCGCACAAAAGCCCTCCCCCACAGCCTATATCTAAAATCGTGATTCCTTTTAAAGAGCCTGTCGGAGAAGAAAGACCAAAGAAATGTTTTTCTAAATGATATTTAATAAAACGCAAACGACAGGAATTTTGCTGATGCAAAGGACGAAAAGGGCCATTTTCGTCCCACCATTGATCGGCTATCTGATCAAATTGATACAGTTCTTCCGCGTTTAAAGTTTGTGAATCACTTTTTACCATGACATCTGCGTTTACATCGCTTATTACTATGTCAATATGTAACAGAATCGGCAAAAAATAAGTACTCTCTTTATGGCGCGTTATGTTTTGAAGTTTGGCGGGACCTCCGTTGCTAACGTGACACGTCTGCACCATGTGGCAAATCTTGTTAAAGAACAGGCAGAGGCCGGTCATGAATTAGTGGTTGTTGTTTCAGCGATGGCTGGGATTACAAATGAGCTGGTGGGGTATGCCCAAAGTTTGTGTCCTGATAAACTGACCCCTGAACACGATGTTGTTCTGTCCTCAGGCGAACAAGTGACTTCTGGCCTGTTGGCATTAGCCTTGACAAGGTTAGGGCTGATCTCTCGGTCCTATTTGGCGTGGCAAGTCCCGATTGTAACCGATGATAATCCCTCTCAAGCAAGAATTTTAAAGATTGAGACAGAACAATTGGAACGTTGCCTTAAGCAAGGTATAATCCCTGTTGTGGCAGGATTCCAAGGGATTAATGACCAATTGCGTCTTACCACTCTGGGTCGGGGGGGATCGGATACCACCGCGGTTGCATTGGCCGCGGCTTTAAAGGCCGATCGCTGTGACATTTATACCGATGTGGATGGCGTTTACACGGCGGATCCCCGTTTGGTTGCGAACGCCCGAAAGCTTGGCCAAATTACTTATGCAGAAATGTTTGAAATGGCGGCCCAAGGCGCCAAAGTCTTGCAAGCACGATCGGTTGAGTTAGCCTTAAAACATCGGGTCAAATTAAGAGTATTATCCAGCTTTTTTAAGGCCAGTGGAACAGATATTGTTGAAGAAAGGAAGTTTGTGGAAAGCACACAAATCAGCGGGATCGCCCATAATCCTCACGAAGTTTTGATTACCTTGAAAGGTGTTCCTCACCAAATAGACCTTATGGCGCAAATTTTCAATCGTTTAGCCCAGCATCGCATTTCTGTCGACATGCTTGTTCAAACACACGCGGTGAATGGGAAAGTAGATTTGAATTTTACCTTACCTCAGGCGGATCTGGAAAGAGCCCAACCTTTGTTGGAACAGTTGCAAAAAGAATTGATTTTTTCAAACTTGGACATTGATCAGGATGTTGTCAAAATCTCGGTTGTTGGAATCGGAATGCGCAGCAATCTTGAGATTGGGCGTAACCTTTTTAATACCTTAGCTTCTCACCAAATTTCGGTTCGACTTTTAACCACATCAGAAATTAAAATGAGTGTTCTGATCACCAAACAGCAGACAGCCTTGGCGTTGAATGTCTTACATGAAGTTTTTAACCTTGAAGGAGGAGATAAGGAATGCGCCCTGTCTGCTTAAACGAACTTTGGCAAAGAGGTTGCGATTTTCTAGGCACACCGACAGCCCTTATGGCAGGAGCTATGACCTGGGTTTCCAACCATAATCTTGTCTCAGCAATCTCAAATGCGGGCGGATTCGGTGTTTTAGCCTGTGGTTCGATGACGCCAGAGTTGTTAAAAACTGAAATTCAAAAAACCCAATCCTTAACCCGTCACCCTTTTGGGGTCAATCTTATCACCATGCACCCTGATCTGGACGCCTTGATCGATACTTGCGGACAACAAAAAATCAGTCACGTTGTTTTAGCCGGGGGTCTGCCCCCTGTTTCCTCTGTACAAAAGTTAAAGCAGTATGGTTGTAAGGTTGTAGGCTTTGCCCCAGCGCCGGTGATTGCCCGTAAATTAATAAAAGCTGGGATAGATGCCCTGATTATCGAAGGAAACGAGGCTGGTGGCCATGTAGGACCTGTCGCCACCAGTGTACTTGTTCAGGAAATTTTACCACACATCCATGAAATTCCTGTTTTTGTGGCAGGGGGGATCGGTCGTGGCGAGGCAATCGCCAATTACTTAAACATGGGGGCCGCAGGATGCCAATTAGGGACTCGATTTGTTTGTGCCAAAGAATCTCCTGCCCATCCGGACTTTAAGAAGGCCTTTATACGCGCCCAGGCTCGTGATGCTGTGGTATCGGTACAATTGGATGACCGTTTTCCCGTGATTCCTGTTCGTGCCTTAGAAAATGCCGCAAGCAAGAAATTTAAACAGATCCAGGCACAGATTATCCAACGCTATGACGCCGGAGAACTTGATCTTAAAGAGGCCCAACTTATGATTGAGCATTACTGGGCAGGAGCTTTGCGTAAAGCTGTTATTGAGGGGGATGTTGAAAATGGTTCCCTTATGGCAGGACAAAGTGTTGGTTTGGTTATCCAGGAACAAACAGCCCAGGAAATTATCAACGAACTTATTGATCAAGCCAATCATTTCTTGAATAAGTTTATTTCCTGCTAATTCTTTAAACGCGCCTCCCTACGCAGATTTTGGGTTAATTCTCCAAAGAATTAACCCATTCTTAACGATTTTAAAATCTATAATCCCGCCATCCGGCCCACGCTGCCCAATGGATTAAGTTAAGGAGTGTCTATTGATAGACTGACAAAAATTTTTCATAAGGGGGTCTGAATTAACTCCTTGTAAGGATTTGGGGGATAGGATCAAACATAACCGAGGTGATAGAAGAACCTCTTTTAAAAACAAGAACTCAAGAAGGATAAGATCCGTTTTGCCCACCGTTCTTGTAAGAAGGTGGGTTTAGCCCCCCTCCTGTTTAGGGAGGCAGTGGGTGGGGATGGTAAAGAAATTAACACTGTTAAAACCCTGTAAACCCGAGATATGGATTAGATTTTAATTAAAAGGATTGTGTGAACTGGCTAGATTGAGATTGATTAGAAGTGCGTTCATGAAAAAAGATATCATAGAATTTTTACCCTGTTGATGAATTTGCGAGTGGCTTTGATACCAAGAGTTTTTATTGTTCTGGCTGTTTTACTCTATTCTCTTCTGTCTTCAGGGCAAGGCATTGGCTCTATCGATGCGACATCTTTAGCCGTCTGTCATCCAAAAAGAATTCCTCAAACAGGGTATTCAAAGGTCTAGCGGCTCTTGGTAAAACCACAAAAGGGTGATTCTTCGGATTCAAGCTTCATGCCCTTATCGATGTGAAAGGAAATTATGATTTCCCTAAAATTTAATCCATAACTCAAGTTCTTAGAGAATCGGTAGCTTTGCTGGAAAGCATTCCTGGTATTGGGTTGACTATAGTGTTTAGCCTTTTGGGTGAGTTGCCTAATGTGAGGACTTTATCGAAGAGGGGTTCCAAGATTTTACGAAAGCTTTTGTACCTCACGACTATGACAATGCGACACAAACCTTCGTTGAAAGAGTTTGCTCAAAGGTTGAAAGACAAAGGGAAAGTCTCATGGTGATCATTAATGGAGATCCAGGATTTACTTTTTTTAATTGCTCATCTTATAAGAAAAATAAGTTACTTTTATGAATAATTAAGAAATAAACCTTAATTTTCTCCAGAAAATTGAAGTAAATGATTCATTTGTAAGGTCAAAGCAGAGAGGTCTTCATGATCAATAAGAGATTGAACTACGCTTTTTCTTAGTTTTTGACGAGCACTTGCCAATAATTCTTCTAAATTATATTTTTTTCATCTTCTGATTGAATATTTGAAATACGCCTAAAAAACGTAGGGCGCGATAACATCGAATACAGCAAAGGTTTTAAAGTATTTTTAACAGCAGAAGGATTAAGATTAATAAATTCCAAATAAATCGACACCTTGGATGTTGTTGTTTTTTCTGAGATAGTATCACAAAAATCTCGAATTTTTCCTTCTAAATCCTCTGCTGTAACGAAGGTATAGTCTTTGCCGGGTTTTTCTCTACCAAAACTAACCGTTACATCACTGACAGTTCCCTTAAACCTTTCATCAGAATCAATTCCGGTATAGAAACGGAGTGTCTGCTTGATAAAAGCCGCCTCAGTACTAACAACCCATAAGATCCAAAAGACAACACCGTTTAATAAAATCTTTTTAACCATGCATCTTATACAACCCTATTTTCTCCCTTATTCGTAAAGTGTTACCTATATTAAAGCCATTTTCAATTTCAATGTTATCAGGTTAGACTTGCAATAAAAGCGGCTCATTTATCAAATGTTAGCCGCAGGCATGATTGCAGTTCCCACTTTCCCACCTAATAGTTCAGGGAAATTGGATCGGTTAAAATCTATAAAGAATGATAGCTCTGCAAAATATATTCTTTGTTCTAAATCGTTAGCTATTGATCTAACATCCCTTACCTTAAATCGGGAACACATTATCTATATAGAAGATCTAATTTCCTTAAAAACAACGCTAGAAGTAAGCCCAGCCCCAAATGTAATAAGGTCAGGGGAGATTGCATTCTTACAATATACATCTGGATCAACCGGTTCACCAAAAGGTGTTTGTGTATCTCACGGGAATATTATTAACAACTTAAGTCTTATACAAAATGTAGTCCAGACATCTGTCCCTGATGATAAACAAACATTAGTAAGCTGGCTTCCCCCTTATCATGACATGGGGTTGATTTTTGGGATTTTATTCCCACTTTTTAAAGGGGTTAAATGCCATTTTATGGCCCCTCAATCTTTTATAAAATCGCCTTATAAGTGGCTAAAGTTAATATCTGATACAAAAGCAACCATTACGGGTGCACCAAATTTTGCGTTTGACTTATGTACTTATGGAATTCCTAGTGAAAAACTTTCGTCACTAAATCTTAGTTCCTTACAAGCAATATTTAATGGAGCAGAACCTGTACACTTAAAAACTCTGGATCTATTTTTAGAGAAATTTTCTCAAAAAATGTAAAAGCCTTTTTTTGAGTAAAGAACTTGCGCTTGTTAAAAGAGAAGCTCAAAAGGACGGTGTTCCACTAGTATTATCTTGTGAGGCGGATAATATACGGACATCTATCCGTGAGGCTGTTTCTCTTGTGTTAAATCAGGATTTATCGGAAAATTTTTTCGAAAGCTTACCAACTTTCCTCTGGAAAAAGATGCTTACCCAGAGCTCTTTCCTTGGGTGGAAAATGAAACCAAAAGGCTTTTAATGAAGCAAAAAAGTTTTATACCTTCTTGAGAAGGGATTCCTCGATTTTAAATGTTAGGTAGAAATTGCTTTTAGTGAGGAAAGTTTTATGGAAAATTATTATGTATGCTTGCAGAATAAAACTTACACTCCCTGTCAGGGTGGTGTACCTCTATTAGCTTCTAGTGAGGTCGTTTGCAATGGAATTGGGAAACGGTTGGAGTTTAAACAAAGTAGGGCAACTTTATAAAATATATTATTTTGATGATTTTCAGGAAGCTATGAATTTTGCCAATAGAATTGCTGAAGTTTCGGAACAAGAGAGGCATCACCCAGATTTAAAAATCACATGGGGAAAATGTGAAGTTGAGATGTGGACTCATAAGATTAATGATTTAACAGAAAGTGACTTTATTCTCGCAGCAAAAATTGAGGCCCTTTCTGGAAAAAGCTGAGATGCTTATATAGGATGATCTTTTGGTTAATACAATAAAAGGAGTAATTGATGAAGTTTTCTAAAATTCTATTTTTTTCTTTAGGGCTTTTTTTTGCTGGGTTCTGGTATTTATGGCCTAGCAATATTTCTAAAATAGTGACTATCACATCTTTTAATGCTGCCCCGGAATTAGTATCTCCCCCTATGAAGGATAGTGCGACTCTCCTTTATATATTTGATGTGGATGAAACCCTGATTACATATAAAGATCTACTCCTAAGAGAGGATAACAGAGAATCCTCGGAAGGTAAAAAACTTCAGAGCTATTTTAACGAAAATTGCAAAAAGCCTAATGATGCAGCGTATGGGCAATATATTTGGAGCCAAATTTTTCTCCAAGCACATAAAATTTTAATCGAACCCGAAGTTAAAAATATTATTGCACGGCTTCAAAAACAGGGGGTCTTTGTTATAGGCCTGACACGATTACTTACCGGAAAATTTGGGTCTATCCCGCGTCTTGAAGACTGGCGTTACGCGCAATTGGTTTCCTTTGATATTGATTTTTCTAAGACCTCGCCTTTAAGTAATTTCGTATTTAAAGAGCTAGAATCAAAGGAAGCTAAGCACCCGATCCTTTTTAAAGGGATCTTATTAACGGACCATTATTCCAAGAAAGAAACGCTTCAGAGGTTTCTTAAGGAATTTAAATTGGTCAAAGGCTATCTTCCAAAGAAAATCATTTATATGGATGACACACTTTCTTATTTGGAGGAGGTGCAAGACTTATGTAAATCTTTGGGGATTGGTTTTATTGGTTATCATTACCTAGGGTCAAAATCCCTTCCAGGAAAATTTAATCTTGAGCTTGCCAAAGAGCAAATTAACCACTTGCTCACCCAGGAGGCCTGGATTAGTGACGCTCAAGCAGGTGAAATCCTGGAAAGGACTAAATAATGATTAAGGCAATAAAGAGTCTGAATATAGAGATATTCAGGGAAATATGTTCTAAGGGATAGAGAGTTAAGAATGATATCCAATTGCCCCGACTCAATTTTAGATTCTTTATTAGCTAATGCTACCAATCAACCAATTGAGCCAGCCTATACCTTTTATGCGGCGGATAATGTTTCGTCTGAAATAAATTTCCAGCAATTAAAAGAAAAAGTAGATAG
>JAJZHT010000174.1 GCA_021804455.1 Pseudomonadota bacterium
GAAAATTACCTTAAAAGCATATTTCAGCGGCGAATATTCAGACGCCCAATCAATGTCTGATAACGGTCCTGACTCTTCTTCTTTAAGTAGTCCAAAAGACGCCGACGCGCCCCCACCATCATCAAAAGACCACGCCGGGAATGGAAATCTTTAGCATGAGTTGACATATGATCCGACAAATTACGAATGCGTTCGCTAAGAATAGCGATTTGAACTTCAGGGGAACCTGTATCCCCTGAATGGGTAGCAAAAGCCTCAATCAATTCTTGTTTACGTTCTGGTTTAATCGACATCGGTTATTTCCTCTTATAAAAGGTTTAAATTGAAAACACGCCGAGGGTACAATCGTCTTTCTTGTAAGACAGCCATCGCAACAAGACTGTGATCATAGAAAAGCGAAAACATACTTAAATTAGAAGTTTCGATCCCATAAACATCGGCCTCGATGTCTAAACCCTGGCGGATTCTTTGACAATCCCTGGACGATAAAAGAACAGCCGGGATGTCGTCCAGAACTGTCTCAATCGACTTCAAAAAAGGATAATCTTCCGATTTATGCACGACTTCTGAAAATTTTTCCATACAAATCGTATCTTGAATTGAAAAAAGACCATCTTTAAGACGTCGTAAATCCTGTACATGGCCATATGTCCCCAAATAAAGGGCTAAATCACGGGCTAAAGCGCGAACATACGTTCCTCCTGCGCATTTAACTTGGAATCGTGTTGTTGCCAGATCAATAGATTCCATAATCTTCAAATCATAAATGGTCACTGAACGTTTATTTAAAGGAGGAATGCCCCCCTTTCTGGCTGTTTTATAGGCGGGTTGACCTTGATTTTTAATAGCCGAATACAAGGGCGGAACTTGATCCAACGTTCCAACAAAGTTTTTAACGGCACCTTGTATAGCCTTAAGAGTCGGTAAGACAGAGGAGGTATGAATCACTTTACCTTCGGCATCATCCGTATCGCGTGCCTCCCCCCATCGGACAACAAAGTCATAAATTTTAGGGCCCGTTGGCAAAAAAGGAATGAGTTTGGTGGCTTCTCCCACAGCGACCACCAAAACCCCGGTTGCCAAAGGATCAAGGGTTCCAACGTGACCTATTTTTTTAACACGAAGAGATCGGCGAATCTTGCCTAAAACCTGGGTAGAACTAAACCCTAAGGGCTTATCTAAAATTAACCAACCATGAATTTCCATCGTGTCAGAAGTCTAGGCCGCTTGTAAAAAGTTTTCCATTTTGCGCATGGCCGTGGTTTCATCAATCGATTCAACGGCCGCTAATTCACGGGCTAAACGCTCTAATGCGGCTTGATAAATTTGACGCTCGCTATAGGATTGATCTGACTCGTTATTGGATCGATGAAGTTCCCGAATAACTTCAGCAATGGATTTAGGATTTCCCGAGTTAATTTTGGTTTCATATTCCTGGGCACGTCGGCTCCACATAGTACGTTTATGCTTGGCTTTAACACTAAGAGTTTGTAAAGCATTTTGCATGTCTTCTAGAGAGCTAAGAGGTCTCAGCCCGGCTGCTTTTGCCTTTTTCAAAGGAAGACGGAGGGTCATACGTTCCTTGTCAAAATTAATGACCAACAGCTCTAGCTTATGGCCGCCAATCTCATGATTTTCACTCCCTATCAGCTTACCAACTCCGTGGGCTGGATAAACAACAAATTCGCCTGGTGTAAATTTATACTCTGACATTTTATAAAACCCTAAAAAACTTTTCTAAAGTTGTTCTTGATAAGCAGATAGTGGCACCTGAAAGAAATTCAAGAAAAAATTCATATCAAATTACTTACAGCCTTTTCCTGGATTAGGGCTAAAGTGTTTTGAGAATTTATCTTCTACTTTTAACCACTCGTCAGCATCGGGAGGAACAAGACCTTTTTGGGTAATACTGGGCCACAACTCAGCATATTGACGATTTAACTCAACCCATTTTTCACTGCCAGGAGTGGTGTCAGCAAGAATTGCCTCTGCTGGACATTCAGGCTCACAAACACCACAGTCAATACATTCATCAGGGTTAATGACCAGCATATTTTCGCCTTCACGAAAACAATCCACAGGACAAACCGCAACACAATCCATGTATTTACAACGGACGCAAGCCTCTGTTACAACATAGGTCATCTTCAAAGAACCTTGAAATTTTCATTTTTAATCCTCTCGGCAAAAGCAACCCATTTGTCATGGGAACCCATGTCATCTGACGATACAGATTAGATAATCGATCATTCTATAGCATAGAGAAGGAATTAATACAAGATCGGTTTCTGCACCCGGTACAGACGCGGTTGCAAAAACAACAGTTCCCCCCTTGCTCATGCCCGTGATGGGAACCTCTTTGTGAAACAGCTCTTATTTGCCCTTTTAAATTTATAATATCCCTCGACTTAATAAGAAGTTCCGGTGTTTTGAAACGGATTCACTCTGCCCCACTATGGGTATGTTAAATCCTTTTCAGGAATTAACCTTTTGGTAAAGATTTTGGGGGGTAT
>JAJZHT010000033.1 GCA_021804455.1 Pseudomonadota bacterium
AAAAACTTGGTCCACTCCGGGTATTCAGTTTGGTGCTTTTATTTTAGAGAAAATTATTTAAGAAATTCTGTTTGAATATCTTGCCAAATTGTTTCTTGAATGGACGGGATCGAAGCCTTGGCTTGAATGATTCGGCAGCGTTGCCCATTATTGCGGGCAATTTCTAGAAACCCCTGATAAACACGTTGATGGAAATCATGATCAAACGATTCAAAGCGATTTTCATTTTGTCCTGTCTTTGTCAGGCGCTTTCTCGCCCGTTGTAAACCCAGATCGGGGGACGCATCAAAAATATACGTTCGATCCGGTTGACACCCCCCTACCGTTTGTTGGTAGAGAGTTTGTAAAAACGCAGGGTCAACGCCATGACCATACCCCTGATAGGCCAGTGTTGAATCGGCAAAGCGGTCACAAATAACCCATTGTCCCCTTTCCAAGGCAGGCTGGATACATTTTTGCCAATGATCCGCCCTGGCAGCGTACATTAACAAAGCCTCACAGACGGAAGACCACCTATCTTTGTCTCCTGTTACCAACAGGGCACGTATTGCCTCGGCCCCCTCACTGCCGCCTGGTTCGCGGGTTAAAACAACAGACAAACCTTTTTGTTGCAATTGATCGGCAAGCAAACGGGTCTGCGTTGTTTTGCCTGCTCCTTCCCCTCCCTCAAAGGTAATAAAACGGCCTTTAGCTGCTGCCACTTTATAACCCCATACGCTGGGCAATAATGGCTCGGCGGGCTAGAGCATCAGCACGTTCGTTTTCGGGGTGTCCATTATGACCACGCACCCATTGCCAGGTAAGGGTATGATAGCCACTAAGCTCATCCAATTTTTGCCATAAATCCTGATTTTTAACAGGTTTCTTATCCGCCGTTTTCCAACCATTTTTTTTCCAATTCGCCATCCATTGGGTAATACCGTCTTTTAAATATTGGCTGTCGGTATAGACGGTAATCTGACAAGGTTGGTTTATTTTTTGTAAACTTTCAATAGCCGCCAACATTTCCATACGATTGTTGGTTGTCTGTGCCGCTCCTCCTGACAGTTCAACTTCCTGCTGATTGGCCCTTACCACAGCACCCCAACCTCCCGGTCCTGGGTTTCCACTACAGGCTCCATCGGTAAAAATCTCTATGACCATCCCAGATTGAAGGGTTTGTAAAAAATTCTGAACAATTGGCAATTGTTGGGCAACAGACACAAGCTATACAATCCGGTTAAAAAACTATCTTTAAGACTTAGCCCGTTGTGATAAAAATTTCAATATTCCTTTAACATGTCAACAAAAGACCAAAATGCGAAAGCTTTTTAGGGGATGGGCTCTAAAACCCAGGATAAAGCATTACCCATTTCTTCAATATAATTTGTACTTATAAGTCTAAAACCGTTATTTGAAAAAAACACCTCAGGCACTATTTGGTAAGGTTCTTCTTCCATATATTTCATGACTTTCAGAATCAGTTGCCCCTTTGGTTTCAAGATTCTTTTCATGCTTTTGAAAAATTCTGAATTATAATGCTCCAAAGCTGGCACATCCTTAACCATAATTTTTTCAAAGTGATTGTCGGGCAACGATCTCAACTGCTCAGGATTGTTCATATCCGCCAACAAATCAGGATCACTGTGGGGAGTTATATGAACGGTATAAACCGTTGAGTTATTCTTGAAATCCTTTCTACCCTTACCAAAAATCAAGGTAGTTTGTGCGGAATTTAATGGCCTTACAACTTTGGTCATAAGGTTAGAAAAAAACCCAAAACGTGTGATGGGTGTTTTTAAAGTAACATCATACAGTTCACTTCTGCTATGCAGAAGATCAATAAGCCAAGAATAGTTTTGCTTCACATAGTCTGCCCCTTTCACACCGGCCAAAGACCAAAGCCGGAGATAGAGAGCATCGCAATTTTTTTGGAGCAAACTATCTTCTGTGGGTTTATAGTTCATAAAGAAATGAAAATACTCCACAGGATTATTCAAAGATATAGTCTTCTTATTTAGATTTTGATTCTCATCTGACACTGGTTCGACGGTAGGCTTGAAACTAAAATAATTGTTAAGATAATTCCGGACTGCTTCTATATGGTTTTTCAAAGGCTCCGCGCTTTTTTTCCATAATTGAGTCACTATGGACAGAGCGTCTTTTGGATTCGGTTTAAAATACAAATTTCCAGCAGCATGGATCAGGGCTTCCTTCAAAAAGCTTTCTTCATCGGGAGTAGCCCGCGTGTTTCGAAAGCCATAGGTATGGCCACAATATTCTGAGGTCGAAAGAAGAATTAAAATTTTTTCATTTAGCCATTGTTCTTCAACCACAGAGATTAGACGGCTTGTATCGACCAAAGGCAACCGTAAATCCCTTACCATTTGCATGGCGCTTGGTTGTATAGGATATTTTTCAAGGTACCGATCATCATGATCATGTCCGTAAACGGAAAAAAAGGAAAACCAAATCCCCATGGTAATAATTATAAAAAGTCTCATTATGTGGCCTAACGGTTTATTTTTTTAACATTTTCGCACTTTTAAATAACAAAACCTTAATACAATAATCTTTCCCTTGGGAGGAAAGCCCAAGGGAAAGGAATCAATATTTATCCGTGAGCCAAAATTGCCAACAGCAATAAGGCTACGATGTTGATAATTTTAATCATGGGGTTTACAGCGGGACCTGCGGTATCTTTATAAGGATCGCCCACTGTATCTCCCGTAATAGCGGCTTTATGAGCCTCTGACCCTTTACCGCCATGGTAACCATCCTCTATATACTTTTTGGCATTGTCCCAGGCCCCTCCACCGGAGGTCATCGAAATAGCCACGAACAGTCCGGTTACAATCGTTCCCATCAACATGGCTCCTAGGGCTGAAAATGCTGCTGTCTGACCGGCAATAACAAAAATAACATAGTACATCGCAACAGGTGCCAAAACGGGTAATAAGGAAGGAAGTAACATTTCGCGAATGGCAGATTTGGTTAACATATCAACCGCGGCACCATAATCGGGCTTACCTTCCCCTGTCATAATTCCCTTAATTTCACGGAATTGACGACGAACTTCGACCACCACGGCCGCTCCCGCACGCCCTACGGCCTTCATTCCCATCGATGCGAATAAGAAAGGTAATAATCCCCCAATAAACAATCCAACCAAGACGTAAGGATCTTGAAGGCTAAAATCAACCTTTAAGTGTGGAAAATAATGCTTTAAATCCTCCGTATAAGCGGCAAATAAAACAAGAGCGGCTAACCCTGCTGAACCAATGGCATACCCTTTGGTCACAGCTTTGGTTGTATTGCCTACCGCATCCAAAGCATCGGTCACTGTACGAACACTTTTGGGTAAATTTGACATTTCTGCAATACCGCCTGCATTATCTGTTACAGGTCCATAGGCATCCAAGGCTACAATCATACCCGCCAGAGCTAACATTGTGGTTGCCGCAATTGACACTCCGAATAACCCAGCATTCACATAGGCGATAATAATAGCGCCACAAATCACCAATACAGGCAAAGCTGTTGATTCTAAAGAAACGGCCAACCCTTGGATAATATTGGTTGCATGACCTGTGGTTGAGGCCTCAGCCACACTTTTAACAGGACGATAAGAAGTCGACGTATAGTATTCTGTAATCCATACCAACAGACCTGTCACAACCAATCCTGTCAAACAACAAACTTCTAAATTGGCACTGTCAAAATGGGCGCCCCCCAAAGACAAAGAAACGCCTTCAAACAAATAATGAGTTACAGCGTAAATCAATCCAGCTGAAAAAACGCCAGCCGCAAATAACCCCTTGTAAAGGGCTTTCATGATATGATTTGAATCGTCCAATCTTACAAAAAAGGTTCCCGCAATAGAACCCAGGATACAAACACCACTGATGGCCAGAGGGTACATCATCAATAAATTTTGCACCGATCCTGAAAAATAGATTGCAGCCAACAACATTGAGGCTACAATTGTTACAGCGTAGGTTTCGAACAAGTCCGCCGCCATACCTGCACAGTCGCCGACGTTATCTCCCACATTATCGGCAATTACTGCAGGATTGCGGGGGTCGTCTTCTGGAATTCCAGCCTCAATCTTCCCCACTAAATCGGCCCCTACGTCTGCACCTTTTGTGAAGATTATTCCTCACAAACATGCAAGAATTTAAGTCAAGGACGCACCAAAGCTAAGGGCGACCAAGGCTTCTAAAAGTTGGCGTTGTTCAACCTTGGCCGCCAACAAATAAAAGTAATACAAGGACACGCCTAACAAACCCAAACCAACAACCAACATACCTGTGACGGCCCCCGATTGAAAAGCAATATTCAAGGCATGAGGCAGACCAACTCTGGCGGCTTCGGCCGTACGAACATTGGCACGCACAGATACGTTCATACCAATATAACCTGCACTTCCCGATAAAACCGCACCTATGACAAATCCAAATGCAACCAAAGGTGATAAAAAGTAGGCTAATAACACCGCGATCACTCCGCCTACGGCCGCAATTGTACTGTATTGACGGTTTAAATAGGCCTTAGCTCCCTCTTGAATAGCCTGAGCAATTTTCTGCATTTCAGAGGTACCCGCCGAGGCCGCCAAGACGCGTTTGCCTGCGTACAGAGAGTACAACAAAGCCAACACAGCACAGCCTGTAACAATTAATGACATTGTATCCATATCAAACGTTTCCTTGTGCATTGTAAATTTAAGTCTATGATTTTCCTTTATAATCGGTATTGACAGTGAAATACAACGTTGTTTAAAAAGTCGTTCTATTTTTTGTCCAGTAAAGCCTCAGGATCAAAGACTAAAGTGACTTTTGCGCCTTGGGTATAAAAATATTTTTTCCCCTTACCTGCTTTGAAAGGGTTAAAGGGTTGATTAAAATCAATATTACCTTTGATAAGTACGGAAGTAAAACCAGGCAACTTTTCTAGGATGACCTGACGGAGTCCTGAGGGTGCCTCTGGATCGGCACTTAAAATGAAAGTCTCTTTAAAAAACAAAACAGCTTCTTCTGGAAAAGAGAATGTTCTTTTTTCGTCAAAGAAATCCTGGGTTGGATTTCCCAAACAATTCTCTACTTCAATTCCAACTTCTTTAAACAAAGTCGATATTTGTAATATTTGGTGCGTTTTATAGGTGATTTCTTCTCGCCTGCTGTCCTTAGCCCACGTCAATTTGATGTTATGAGGATGGGGGTATACACGACATTCATCACAAGATTTGTACGGTGGCAAAGTGACGTATTGAAGCGTACTTCCTTGAAACCATTTTTCCAAAGGTTGATCCAATAAAGTATAACTTGGTAACGTTGCAAAGGCGGATGTTATCCAAACAAGAAAGACCAAAAAGGGGCGGAAAATCATAAAAATTAAATCGAATTGGATTAATAGTGGGTCTGTGATAACAAACCCTTTCTGTTGAATCAAGATTTATTCAACTTTCCTACAGGTTTAAATTTAAAAAGCTTGAGATGAAGCCGTAAGGGCTGAAAAGTTATCGTTAAACAAGCCAACTTTAAAACAGAATTTTATAAAAGGATCTTTTATTTTTTGTTTCTTAAGGCCTGGGAAATGGGATGGGTTTGAATAAAAAAATACTTGCAAAAAATGTTTATTCAAAGGACCCTTCACTATTGATGTGTAACTTCTCTCTTTTTTATTCAGAAATTAGGCCGAAAATCGAAACGAACAACCTGTATGCAGAAACGTTCCATAAAAATTCAGGGTCATGCAACAAGCTTAGCGCTGGAGGAGGAGTTTTGGTTGGCTTTAAAACAAATCGCCCAAGAGCAAGGTGTTTCTTTACCAACTTTGATTGCCAGAATTGACCAAAACAGCACAGAAATTTCTTACCGTAATTTAGCCCGTCATTTGCGCGTCTATGCTTTAGGTTATTATCGTGACAAAATTTATGGTAATAGGGAAGGAGACCTTCTTCGGTAAGGATTGTTGCACTTTTTAAGTCAAGTATTTCTGCAACTTTGAACTTACTAATTGTAATGGATGCAGTTTTTTTGAACCTCTAGGATGCAATTCTACATCCGTGAAAAAACTCCTTTAAGAACAGCTGGTTTTTCTTTTCCTGTTGGAATTTACTTGATTTCAGTCTTAAAAAGACTATCTTTAAGCTGTTAGCGGAAGCTAACTATGGCAATAAACAGCATATGGAATAGACGGAGCGGACCCGGGGGCGGTACCCGGCGCCTCCACCATAAATTATGGGGGCGAAATAGGATCGACGTACGTGATAAAGATATGTTCTTTGCCCGGCATTGTACCGCCGTTATCGGGCTGTTTTAATAAGTGCCAATAATATGCGCACTCGTGGAGTTGTTGCAAACCGTAACCGTAAAGTGGCTAACGCCAACCGGCAACGTTTTGCAGCGTGCGCTGCCTAATTGTCAGTATTACTGTCGATAAGGTAGTGTAACGACACGCGGCTTGGGGGCAGCCGGGCAACAGAATGCCCCCACACGTCAGAATGTTAAAGGGCTTAAGGTATGGGAAATCAGAAAGATCAACTGAATTACGAGAAAATGGTTCAATCTGCGTTGCGGAATGTCGTGCAGCAAGCTCTTAAGGTTTCTGCAACCAAAGGACTTCCAGGAGAGCACCACTTTTATATCAGTTTTGCTGCCGATTATCCTGGTGTTGCAATGCCTGACTATCTAAGGGAGGAATATCCCACTGAAATGACCATCGTTTTACAACACGAATTCTGGGATTTGGAAGTCACCGATCAGGGTTTTTCTGTTACCCTATGTTTTGATGAAATGAACGAACGGTTAACAGTTCCCTTTGATGCGATTACCAGTTTTGTCGATCCATCGGTCAAATTTGGTCTACAATTTACGCCTGATTTTTCGGCTCCTCCTCCCTCTCCGAAGACAGACTCTAAAAAAGACACCTCCTTTCAAAAAGCAGAGTCTGAATCGAATGTAGTCACCCTTGATACCTTTAGGAAAAAATAAAATTTTATGTTTTTTCTGGGCAAGACCAATCTTCTTCGGAAAAAGTTTTTTGTCTTGCCGGGTTTCTCTCTTTTAGAGATTGCCATCGTTTTGTGCATCATGGGGTTAATGAGCGGCTTTGGTTTATCTGCCTTGACCGCTTATTTTAAACAGCAAAAAATTATCAAAACAGAGCAACACCTCCATCAAATTACGCAAGCTTTGGCCAGTTATGTTTTAAACCATAAACGTTTACCCTGTGCCGCAGACCCTAGAGCCGATTTGCATACGGCCGGCATCAGTGATGCCCACCGCTCGATTGGCTGTGTGCCTTATAAAACCTTGGGTCTTCCGGAGCATGTTGCTAAAGATGGTTATCATCATTGGATAACCTACACAGTCCTACCAGAACTTACTTACTCGGGTCTACGCCATCTGATGACGCCGACTTCTGATGAAGTTGCTGAAACAGTGTTTTGTGAGGTCAAGAACTCCTTTGCACCTATTCAAATTCTTAACCAAGATGGTCTTTCGGTTATAGACACCACGCATCAAAACGATTTTATAGCCTTTGTATTGATCAGCCATGGCTCTGAGGGACAAGGCAGTTTTGATAATAATGGCAATCGTCGCCCAACCCATCATCCAGACAAAGCTATTAATGCCGCGGAGGACTTTCTATTTGTAGATCGCCCTCTTCCTGAGAACCCTGATAGAGGAGATACGATTCGCTGGGTTACACGGGATAACTTGATGGCTTATCATGCCCAAAAGCCTTGCCAACGCCGCGAAGAAGAGAGTCCCTTTGTCAACTAAACACCGTCTGCGTTACCAAGCGTTGCAACAGTTAAAAAAGATTGATTGGGATTTTGTGAACGAGAGGGTTGGCTCTCATTTACAAGAATCTTTAGAAAAGAAGACAGACCTTGTCTTAGCGGGATACAGCGCCTTGGCTGATGAACCGAACATTGAACCCTTTTTAGATTTCTGGCGCCAACGGGGAGGAGTCTGCTGTTTACCCGTAATCCTAGAACCCAAAAAACCCCTTGTTTTTCGTCTTTATCAGGGGCAATCCTGTCTTATACCCGGTCCCTACCAAATTTTGACTCCTCATCCCCAACAACCTCTGTTAACACCTCAGATTGTTTTGGTTCCCCTATTAGGGTTTGACAAAAAAAGAAATCGTCTAGGCCGAGGAGGCGGGTATTATGACCGCACAATCCAAAAACTGCGTCAGCAAAATCCAAGCTGTCATATTATTGGCATCGCCGCGCAACAGCAATGTTTTCCGCTGATTCCTATGCAAAAACATGACCAACCGCTGGATTGCATTATGACCGAACAGGGCGTTTTTTAGCTAACTTTCTAAAAGGAACCCAACCATTTTTTCACTCGATTCCATAAAGAAGACTGGGAAGGTACTTTCTGATCTCCCTTTATCAATTGGCCATTTTTTTCCGAGTCAAACCACCAACTGTTGATGGAAGTTGGGGCATAAGGAGGACACATAGGGTTTGGAAAACCAAAACGATCCCAAACAGCAATAGGAACCGTATCTTGATGCCATGCGGGAATCATGTAATACCCCCAAAGCAACACCCGATCCAAGGCGCGTGTACGCACAATCAATGTTTCATAATCAGGAGATTCTATAATTTTCTCAATCAAAGCATCAATAACAGGGTTCTTAATACCAGAGACGTTCCAGGTCCCAGCTTGACTGGCCGCAGCTGTTGACCACATATCCCGTTGTTCATTACCAGGAGTAGGACTTTGGGGTATAACATGCAAAATCATATCGTAATCTTGCCGGTCATACCGTTCCTGATAAGTTGAAACGTCAATCAAAGTTACCTTCATTTCAATACCGATTTTTTTCAAATAATTCTGAAAATGAAGGGCAATTTTCTGAATCATAGGATTGTTAATCAAGAATTCGAAAACAAAAGGCTGACCGGTTTGAATATTTACCAACTTTTGATCTTTTAATACCCAACCTGCCCGCTTCAGTAATTCAAGAGCTTTGGTTCGCGAAGCATTAATATCTTGCACTGTTTCATGGTTAGGCAAAGTAAAAGGTTGGTTAAAAAGCTCTGGAGGTAATTCATTTTTGTAAGGTTCAAGCAACGCCCGTTCTTCTTGATCGGGCAGGCCAAGAGCGGCAAAGGGGAAGGCTGGGAAGTAAGTTATATTGCGTTTGTATTGGTTATAAAGCAAGTTTTTGTTTAACCAGTTAAAATCAAACATTTCTGTTAAAGCCATGCGCACTAAACGATCCTTAAAAAGAGCACGACGTGTATTGAAATAAAGACCATAACTGCCATAACTCAGTTGATGTTGAACAGAATATTTTTTGACGTACCCTTTTTCAAAGGCTGGAAAATGATAGTCTGTTACCCATGTTTTTGCAGACATCTCTATTCGCATATCAAGTTCACCATTTTTGAAAGCTTCGAACATGGCTGTAGGATCACGATAGAAATCGACTTGTATGGTTTCAAAATTATGACATCCTTTTTGGCTGGGCAAATTTTGTCCCCACCAACCAGGTACCCGTTGATACGTAAGCGAACGGCCGGCTTCTACGCGAGCAATGGTGTAAGGTCCACTGCAGGGAGGGGGCGTAAGACTTGTCTGATCAAAGGGTATTTGATCGTAAAAAGCTTTTGAAAAAACAGGAATTTGTCCCAAAATAGCCACCAATTCACGACTTTTTGTGCTTTTTAAACAAAATTTGACCTGATGAGAAGAAAGCTTTTCAACGCGACTGACCGCTTGATAATAGCTTCGATAAAGAGGTAAGCCTTTTTGTCGTAAAATCTCAAAACTAAAAAGAACGTCATCCGCTGTAAGGGGAGTACCATCGCTAAAACAGGCCTTGGGATTCAAATGAAAAATCACCCAGCTTCCATCCGGTGCAACTTCCAAACTGTGCGCCACATATCCATAATGACTGGCAATTTCATCATACGCTTGGGCTAATAAAGTTGCGTGACAACGAATTATCCCCTCAGGGGCTGTTCCTTTGATAATATAAGGATTCAGACTATCAAAGGTACCTAACGAACCTAATTTTATTTTTCCTTGTTTGGGGGCATTTGGATTGACATAGTTAAAATTCGTAAAATTAGGAGAGTATTTTAAACAACCAAAAACTGAAAAACCGTGCTGTCCCATGCTGGCATCAGCCTGTCCATGGAACATAAAATTCATATTGGCGGTTAGAATAAGGAGTTTGAAAAGAATAAAACGAAAAAGTGTCATCAATCGTTCGTCACTCGAAAATAGGAAATTTTTCTCCACTATAGGACGAAGAAAATTATTTCTTCAAGTTCGAACCCTTTCAATT
>JAJZHT010000034.1 GCA_021804455.1 Pseudomonadota bacterium
TGGGATTGGCATCGGCGCAGACTATTAAGATCCCTAAATTAAACGCCAACCCTAGTATCAATTGTGGCCAATAAATCAGACGTTTCATAAAGGGATAGAGTAAAAGCAATCCTAATCCCACGATCCCTAACAATCGGGCTGTAGGATTCAAAAAAAGCCAAACTACGCCTCCTATTATCAAACACCCCACAAAGACAGCCAAGGCTTGAAAAGGAGAGACTATACCAGCCGCTAAAGGCCGATTTTTGGTACGCTTTACATGCCTATCATAAGAACGATCGAACCAATCGTTGACAATGCATCCGGCACTACGTAGGCTTACAGCCCCTATTAAAAATAAGACCCCTTTTTGATAAAACGCTTTGTCATTACAAAGGTAGGACAAGGCCACCCCCCACCAACACGGCAATACCAATAACCATGTACCAATCGGCCTGTGCAAACGACAAAGATGGATTAAAGGAAGAATTCGAGTTATAACCATTGCATATTCTTAAACACTTTCATTTCATGACACGACTCTATCTGAATCAACCACTTACAGAAAAGGCCGAAATTGTTCTTTCTCAGGAACAAAACCATTATATTTCAACCGTTTTAAGATATCAAAAAGGACAGACTTTAAAGGTTTTCAATGAAGTCGATGGAGAATGGGTAGCGGAAGTTTTTTCTTTAGGAAAAAAACAAACCGTTTTAAGAGTTGATACCTGCCTTTTGGAACCTCGACAAACTCCCATTCTGTGGTTAGGATTTGCCCCACTAAAACAAGATGCCACTAATTTTTTATTAGAAAAAGCAACCGAATTAGGTGTCACGCATCTTCAACCCCTGTGGATGGAACGATCTAATACTCAAAGATTGAATCTTGACCGTTGGCAAAAGATTGTGACAGAGGCTAGCCAACAATGCGAACGACATGACATTCCTCACATTATGGCAGAAAAAAAGTTAAGCGATTTCTTAGAAGATCTTCCTTCTTCCATTTCTTGGTTTGTACCCCTGGAACGACAGGATGCTCCTTTTTTTCTAGAAATTGTTAAAAATAACCCTGCTCGACCTTATGGATTTATTATTGGGCCAGAGGGGGGTTTTTCTTATGTTGAGAAAGAAAAGTTTAAAAAATCAACATTGATTCATTCCATAACCCTGGGACCGCGTATTTTAAGGGCCGAAACGGCAGCTCTAACTGTTTTGGCAATGGCCCAAACTATGTTATCATGAAAAGGAGAAAAGCATTATGACTTTAACCATTCCTATACAAAGAGTTAATTCCAAACTTCCCTTGCCAAAATATGCAACGCAACACAGCGCAGGCATGGATTTGATGGCCTCAATTGAAGAAGATTTAACCTTAAAAGCCGGTCACCGTTGCCGTGTACCTACAGGTATAGCCCTTGGCTTACCAGATAATTTTGAGGCTCAGATTCGATCGCGTTCGGGTTTGGCTTTAAAAAATGGGGTTGTTGTTTTGAATGCCCCTGGAACGATTGATGCTGACTATCGAGGAGAAATTATAGTTCTTTTACAAAACCATAGCACCGAGGATTTCATCATAACACCGGGGATGCGTATTGCCCAAATGATCATCGCCCCTGTAACGCGCATAGAGTGGTCACTCCAAGATTCGCTTTCTTCAACCCCTCGTGGTGAGCAAGGATTTGGGTCAACAGGTCTTTTATGATGTATTGTTATAAATGGTGGGGTCTTGTTTTTCTTTTATGGGGAGTTTTAACGGTTTTTAGACCCGCCCATGCCGACACAACGGCCTTGCCTCTTCCTCGTTACGCTTCTTTGCGTTCTAACGCTGTTAATTTGCACGTTGGTCCAGGCAATAATTATCCTGTTGAATGGCAATACCTTCGTCAAGGATTGCCTGTAGAAATTATTGCTGAGTTTGATACATGGCGACAAATTCGTGATTGGCAGGGAACCCAAGGGTGGGTTCATAAGAGTTTATTATCCGGTCGCCGAACGGTATGGATTTTGGACAAGATTCGCCCTTTACGACGTGATCCGGATGAAAAGGCCAAAATTATTGCCCAAATTGAACCTGGTGTGATTGGAAAATCCCTGGAATGCCAGGGGAATTGGTGTAAAATTGAAATTAAATCTGAACAAAAAACCTTTCGGGGTTGGATTAAGCGCCGATGCTTATGGGGAATTTATCCCAATGAAACTAAATTTAAGTAATGACTAATTCTTCTCCCTTACTTTCAGTGCAAGGTGTTACCTATCGTCTTTTTGATAAGGTTATCCTTGATAACGTCACGTTTGCCTTATGGCCTGGTGAAATTATAACTATCATTGGCCCTAATGGCGCTGGTAAGACAACTCTTTTAAAACTTATTTTGGGTCTTATAAAACCTACTGCGGGTTATATTGTCTATCAAAGAACCCTTCAGGTCGGCTATATGCCGCAAAAAATAGACACGAATCCTCTTTTGCCTCTTACGGTCGAAAGGTTCTTAAACTTATCGCAACCTGATCAGGTTTCTCCGGATTTTTTTAATCAAACTCTTCACAGAGTTGGCATCATATCCTTGAAAAAACAATCCCTTAAGACTCTATCAGGGGGAGAATGGCAACGCGTTCTACTGGCCCGTGCCCTTTTGCGGAAGCCAACCTTGCTTATTTTGGATGAACCTGCCCAGGGTGTCGATGTGGTAGGACAAGCCGAATTTTACCAATTATTATCCGATTTGCGTGATCAACTGAAATGTGCGATTCTTTTGGTTTCCCATGATTTACATCTTGTTATGGCTTCTACCAATCATGTTATCTGTTTAAATCATCATATTTGTTGTTCAGGACACCCTACTTCCGTGATGAAAGATCCGAAATATCACGATCTTTTTGCTACCCCGATCACACCCGGGAAAGTCAACATCCTTCCCTATGTTCATCATCATGATCATCGTCACGATGGTTCCTGCTATGACCCTACTTAGCTTTCTGATGGTTCCCTGGATTGCAGGTGTTGGGTTGTCTGTTATCATCAGCAATGTGGGATGTTTTATCGTTTGGCGTAGGCTTTCCTTTTTTGGGGATGCTTTAGCCCACAGTGCCCTTTTGGGAGTAGCCCTTGGACTTATTTTAAATATCCCGTTATTTTGGGGAGTTTTAATCATTTGTCTTTTAAGTGCAGTTATTTTAACCTTAACTGCCAATCAACCATCTTTAGCCAGTGATACTTCCCTAGCAATAGTATCCTATGGTTCTTTAGCTTTAGGAATTTTAGCGGTCAGTAAACTGGCTGTACGGGTTGACCCAGCAAGTTACCTGTTTGGGGATATTCTGACTGTGACGTGGTATGACGTTATGGGTGTCTTTGGTGTTGCCATCCTTGTGGTTTTATTTTTTTATCACCATTGGCAACGCCTGTTGTTGATGACATTGCATTTCGAGTTAGCCCAAGCAGAAGGGTTGCAAGTTCAAAATTTACAACTTCAGTTAACTTTAGTGTTGGCCCTTACGGTAGCGGCCTGTCTTAAATTTATTGGGGTTTTATTGGTGCCTGCATTGCTGGTGATCCCCCCTGCAACAGCAGCGCGTTATGCCACGACTCCTGAATCCATGGCCTGGATAACCTTCCTCCTCGCCCTTATTAGTATTACCGTCGGACTTTTCCTTTCTGTTATTTTGAACATAGCCAGCGGGGCCTCCATCGTTATAACGGCTTTATGTCTTTTTATTATAAGCCAACTGAATCCATCAAAAGTGTACTGAACTCTTATTGGGAACTCAGTCCATATTTTCCATAATAATCGTTGAAAATTATTAAGTAATAACCACCTATAAAAAAAATAGATTTTGTTAAACAAAATAATTATTTAAATTTCTCAGAAGAAAATACAGAGGGGAGTTTCTTATTTATGAGGATATTATGGATCGTAGTCATTCTTCATAGTCTGTGCATAAATTCAATGAAAGCTTTGGAAGAAAAAGAAATACCAAACTGTGTGCCTGTTTTTACTCAGGCCTCTTTAGACACCATTCAGAGACATTTCACCCATTGGTCTTATGCTATAGAAGAACAACAGGAGCAAACCGAAAAATATAGAAGTCAACTTGGAGAAGAGTACTCAAATAAAATTAACAAGATGCTTGAAATAAGAGCAAAAGAAGTTTCTGATTTTTCATCTATGCTGCCCACCAATCTATCTAATTTAAACTCGCTATCCGCCCTCTCTAGACTTCTTGATAAGCTTTTGCTTCATCGGATAGAATGGATTCGTCTTCGAAAGGGGGTTGTAGATCAAAGTAAAGCAGCCAAAATGGGTTATGTAGAGCTCACACCTCGTACAGAGGAAAGAATTGATGAGTATGAAAACTTTCTCGATTATTCTAAAATTTCTTATAATGCCAATATGGTGAAAAGCATTTGTTTTCATCAGACAATCAAAGCCACTTTTGATCTTTGCGTCAAATTGTTGGGTGGTGATCCCAGGAAGCTGGGAGCCAATATCAAACATAAAATATGCTCTCAACCCAGCTTATTTGATTATCTGCAAGGAACAGGAAATAATCCGTGGGCTTTGGATTTTACCTTAGGCCTAGATGCCTATAAAAACAAGCAATATCATCCAGAGCCCGATTGGATATTTATTGCTTATTATTACGTACCAACAATAAAAGAGGAGGTAACCTTTTATAGTTGTATGGGAAAGGGCCGTAATAAAGAAGAAGTGATAAAAACTCCGTTTGAAGCAGGGTACCCTTTTCATAAAAACCTTCCTATTCCTGAATTTCTAGCCGTAAAGTCTGTGGAAACTCCTAAAAAAATAGGAAATATTTTAGCGCCAGAAGTTAAGAAAGAACCCGAGACAAAACCTGAAAAGATACCTGAAACACATTTTAAATCTTCCCAAGAGGAAATTTGTAATAGTGAACCTCAAAAAGAAGCAGTTCCTGAAGTATTTTTATCTCAAACACACGGTAATGATCAAAAAAACCAAGAGACTGGAGTTCTGATACAACCAAATAATAGGGGGGAAGAGCAAGGTGAGCTGGACGAATACCTAAAAGAAGATTCTGTTGTAACCCCCCAAAAATTTAAAAAAGATAAAGAATCTAAAAAGAACCTTCTTACGCCTAGTAAAGCTGTCAAAACAACCATGACAAGTCGCTTTTTGAAAGTTCAAAATTGGTTAGAAGATACTTTATTTAATGCTCAAAAAAAGGTTATTAAGAGCCAAGAATGGGAAAATAATCTAAAAAAGATTGATGGGGTTACTATTAATAAGAATTCTGGTTCTTCACATTTTGAGGTCCTTCTGGATGGAAAAGTGAAAGGAGGATACTTTCGCACACATACGGAATACAGCCTTGGTTATAAGAAATGGTTACAAAGGATTATCTTAGAACTTGGCTATACACCTGAAAAAAATCAGTAAAAAGATACAATGGCGCTGTTTATTAAAAAGAGCCTGTTAGAAAACACGATTCCTGTTCTTTGCTTTTTATGATAGGTGTAGGGAAGAATGTTAACTGTTAAAGGGGGGGCATTTAAAAAGTGCTAACGTCTTCATCTGGTTCTAAGAAGCCTTCTTGGATTCGTGTTAAAGCGCCTGTCTCCACCACGTATCAAGAGACTTTAAACTTGGTTAAACAGCACAGGTTGCACACCGTTTGTGAGGAGGCAGCTTGTCCCAACATTGGCGAATGTTGGTCAAAAAAACATGCCACGATGATGATTCTAGGGGATGTTTGTACCCGGGCTTGCGCCTTTTGTAACATTAAAACAGGGCGTCCCGATCAGTTGGATCCCCATGAGCCAGAGCGCATAGGGGCAGCTGTTGCCCAGCTGGGGCTGACCCATGTGGTTATTACATCCGTTGATCGTGATGATTTACAGGATGGCGGAGCTTTACACTTTGCGCAAACAATCCACCATATTCGCCAGAATTCCCCCTGTACCACTGTTGAGATTTTAACCCCTGATTTCTTACGAAAAGAGGGGGCTTTGGAAATGGTTGTCGCTGCCAAACCGGATGTCTATAACCATAATTTAGAAACAGTGCCCCGTCTTTATCCAACCGTACGACCTGGAGCCCGTTATTTCCATTCGTTACGGCTTTTAGATCGCGTTAAACAGCTTGATCCCAGTATCTTTACAAAATCAGGCATTATGGTGGGGCTGGGTGAAACAAAGGCAGAGGTTCATCAAGTTATGGATGATCTTAGAAGTGCCAACGTTGATTTCATAACCCTTGGTCAGTATCTGCAGCCCACCCCAAAACACCATCCTGTTAGGGAATATATCCACCCTGATGAATTTGATCAGTACGCCTCAGCGGCCCGTGGAAAAGGTTTTCTTGTTGTATCGGCATCGCCCTTAACGCGATCTTCCTATCATGCGGATCAGGATTTTGAAAAACTAAAAAAGGCCAGACAACAGAAATTGCAAAAGATTGCCTGATTGTTGTGACTGTTTTATCCCTTAACAAGCGGTTATCTTACAGCCGCCAGCAACTTTTCAACCTTGTGGCTGATGTGGAAAACTATCCCAGTTTCGTACCTGGAATTTTAAAGACAAAGGTTATTCCTTTAGATGCCTTCCAATTTCAATCGGAAGTCTTCTTTGGGAATCGTATTTTCCAAGAGCGGTATACGTGTCTTGTGAAATTGGACCCTTTTCATCAAATTCATACGGATTCGATCCAAGGACCTTTTCAACACTTAAAAAGCCAATGGTCTTTTTATGATGCCCAAGGGGGAGAACAAACAGATGTTCAGTTTAAAATTGATTTTATTTTTAAAAATAAGTTTATTCAGCGTTTAGCACAGCCCTTTTTCCAGGATCTGCCAAAAGTTATGATGCAGGCCTTTGAAGAGCAGGCTAAAAAACTATACGGAATTTAAAGTTTTATGGGGGATTCTGGGGAGGAATCAAAATTATAAGGATCATCACTGATAAGGAGTTGCCCCTGATCATCAACCCACACTGTAAAATAGGTAAAATAAACGGGAATCGGCTGAGGCAAGGGTAATGTTTGGGTATCCTTTTGATCAATTTTTTCCCGTAAATCCTGTAAAGAATTTTGTCCTTTCAGATCCAAGGCCCACACCGCTAACTCCAAAGGTTTGGACAATCTGATACATCCCGATGAGAAAGCCCGCGGTATTTTGTGGAATAATTCGGGTTGGGAAGTATCATGCATATAAATGGCTTGATTATCCTCCAGATAAAACTTGATCACCCCCAAGGCATTATAAGGGCCAGGTGTTTGATGAATTCGATAGGGGAAATATCTTGATGAAAATTCTTCCCAATGGATTGATAAAACATCCACCGATTCTCCCTCACCATCATTTACAACAAAATGGTTGCGTGTCAGATAGTTGGGATCTGCCTGAATCTTTTTTAATTTATCCTTAAAAAAAATGGTGTCGGGCACATACCAGGCTGGATTTAAAATAATCCGCGTCATTTGCGTGGTTAGTAAGGGCGTTGGACGGCTTTTCATGCCCACAATAATGTCTTGGCTATGAACTGTCGAACTTCTTTCGATGGCATCTAAATGGTATGTTGGGATGTTCACCAAAATAAAACGGTTGGTCAACAATGGGGAAAATTTTTGCCACCGGTCCAGATTTAATTCAATTTTTCGAATCATATCCTTTGGTGTTAAATTCAAGGCCTTACAGGTTTCGCGACCAATGACCCCATCAGGATTTAAAAAATGACGCTTTTGAAACTTGATGATTGCTTGTTCTAATGAATCATCAAAATCAGGCGTCAAAGCTAAATTTTCCTCTTTCAACTGTTTTTTAATCGTCACAATAACGGGATCTTTATCTCCCTTTTTAAGGGAAGAATTTTTACATATCCATTGAGGGCTCTGGGGATCTTTTTTCTTATAATCGGCTAATAATTGTTGCAGTTTTTGGACCTGCGGCAGCAGAGCGGTTGGAGGGGAAACAGACTGCGATTGAGCTGCTCCCCCCAAAGACAATCCTATGGTTAGGATTAAGGGAAGGTAAGTCTTTATTAAGCCCCTAATCCGATACAAAATTAACGTTGACGATGAGGATTTTATCATAACTTTCCTTTATCAGAAGGGCTTTTCCAGAACCTATCCGACCTATTTTCCGTGACCATGCAAAGGTCTTTTATCCAAATTGCACCAATAATCACTGGCTCCTTTAAAACCGATTGTTGAAGCATGGTCAACTTTTCCTCCTCGCTGCTTACAGGATTCTTTAAGTTCTTTAAGGGCTTTTTTGTGTTTTTCTGAATGTTTGTCAAACAACCCCTTATCAGGAACGGCGATGACAGGTTCCGAATAATTATCATGTGCATAAGCATCCACAAAGGGGATAATTGCAATTAAGCTTGATAACAGGAAAAATCTTACTTTCATAACTGATGACTCCTTCTCTTTAATTTTAAGAAATGATATCTCTTTCTCTCAAAACAAGGATAAGCTTTGGGTATTAAAGAAAGGTTAAGACTTCATCTGAGTTTGAGAAAAAGGCCGCCGGCGTTTAAAATAAGCAACGATACCCCCTGCCACCATCAAAATGCTCCCCAACCATAAAAAGTTAAGGAAGGGGTACTCCGTGATCTGGAAGACATAAGGTTCTTTTTCATCATCCAGTAAAACGACATAGAGATGAGACAAAAAGAAGCTGTGAAAAGAAATCTCGCTGTGGACAAGATTGAAATCGGGGTAGTACCGTCGTTCAGGCGTAAAAGATATGCCCGAACGTTCGGGTGATTTTTTAAAAGTTAGAGAGGCCTTTCTTGCAAAATAGGTTGGATAAAGAATTGTATCCATCTGTTCAAGGGTTATCTGTCCCCCCATTTTAAGACAAACTTCTTGATGACGAGCTAAACTCATGGTTTCTTGATGTTGTTCATAACTGGCTATAACCATTCCTAAGATCGCTGTGGCTAGGCCAAGATGGGCTAACATCATACCCATTTTTTTAAAAGTCATTCCCTTTTTAAAAAACCAAAATAAATGGCTGATGATAACCCAAAGACTGGCTGCAAAAGATAATTGTCCCAAAACAGGCATTGAATTGAAAGATAAGAACATAAGAAGCGTCGCCCCCAAAGTTATTGTAAAAGCGGGGGCTAAATGACGGGAAAGACGGCTTAGGTTAAAATCCTCTGTTTTTTTTAACCAGGGTCCTAACCCCATTAAAAATATTAAAAAAATAGCTGGCAAAATAAACGTGCTATGAAAATATTCTGGGCGAATACTAACTTCTTTTCCGAATCCCCAAAGAACCAAGGGGTAGATCGCCGCCAAAAGAATCGACGTTATGACAAGGCCACCCAGAGGCAAGGATCCAACCATGATCTTTGAAAAACTATTGTGAGGGGTTTGATGAACAAAAAACCGTGAACGCAGCATCAGGGTGGTTAGGCTTACAGCTGTTACGACTGAGAACACAATCGCCAGTAAAAGTCCCCTTTGAGTATCCATCGCAAAACTATGGACAGAGGCCACTAAGCCTGAACGCACAAAGAACAACACGAATAAACAAAAAGAAAACCCTAAAAGGGCCAGGAGTAGACTGGTTCTTGTCAAGTGTTTAGGATGACTTCTTAACGTATGCAAAAGGATCGTTGATACCAACCATGGTAATAAGGACACCGTTTCAACAGGATCCCAAAACCACCACCCTCCCCATCCTAATTCGTAATAGGCCCAAAAACTTCCCAAACCCACACCTAATGTTAACCAGGTCCAGGCTAAAAGAGTCCAACGCCGTAACGCTTGCACTTCAACGGCAGACAATTCTTTTTGCAGCAAAGCTTGCAAAGCCAGAGCAAAGGGTATAACCAACCCTGTATAGCCCGCATAAAGACAAGGTGGATGGATACTAAGACTGGGGTCCTGTAATACAGGATTCAGTCCTTCCCCCTGAGAAGGCGGTGTTTCCAGCGTCAAAAAAGGATTGCTCGCTATCAAAATAAAGACCACTAAAACGATCAGTAAGCAACCAATAAGAGAGGTGGTGGTTTGATTGAAAGGCACAGGCAGTCTGTACCAGGCGATTGTATAATAAAGGCCCAACAAGACCACCCACAATAACATGGATCCTTCATGGTTGCCCCAAACCCCCGCAATACGGTAGAAAATAGGCTGAGTTGTATGATTATGTTGCACCACGTTCAGGAA
>JAJZHT010000035.1 GCA_021804455.1 Pseudomonadota bacterium
CCTTTGTTTTGGTTTCAAAAAGGGGTTTTCTCTATCACCTAGGTTATTCCCTACTGTATCCCCAAAATCCTTACCAAATTATTAAATCTTGAAATTTATCCTAAGAATTCGTGTCTGTATTCTTTTCTGCCAAGCGAGCCGCAATTTCCGTTTCCCAACGATCACCATTAGATAACAGTTTTTCTTTGGTATAGGTCAATTCATGGCGGGTAAGGGTAGAAAACTCAAAATTGGGACCCTCAACAATCGCATCAACAGGGCAAGCTTCTTCGCATAAGCCGCAATAAATACATTTTGTCATGTCAATATCATAGCGGGTGGTACGGCGACTGCCATCGTTTCGTGGCTCAGCCTCGATTACAATAGCTTGGGCGGGACAAACAGCCTCACATAATTTGCAGGCAATGCATCGTTCCTCACCATTAGGATAACGCCTTAGAGCATGTTCACCACGAAAACGGGGACTTAACGGCCCTTTCTCATAAGGATAACGCAGGGTTACTTTGGGCTTAAAAAAATAACGTAGGGTTGTGGATAAACCACGCAGAATTTCCCATAAGCTCCAGGCTTGCAAATGGGATTGAAGGTGTTGCAACCACTTCATCACATTCGACCCCCATAAACTATCCAGGCCGAAATAATAACAACACCTCCCAACGATAAGGGTAAGAAAATTTTCCATCCCAAACGCATCAGTTGATCATAACGATAACGGGGCAAGGTGGCACGAATCCACAAAAACAAAAACAGGAACAAACAAATTTTCCCAATGAACCAAACAGGGGCAGGAATTTTTTGAGAAAAAGGATGATCAAACAGAGGTAACCACCCCCCAAAAAACAAAAGAGTGTTCATGGCACTCATCAAAATCATATTACCGTATTCGCTAAGATAGAATAAAGCATAACTAAAAGAGGAATATTCTACATTATAACCCGACACCAGTTCGGCCTCAGCCTCAGGTAAGTCGAAAGGGGTTCGATTGGTTTCTGCTAAGGATGAGATAAAAAAAATAACAGCTAAAGGGAAAAGGGTTACCACAAACCAATGGTTTTTTTGAGCCAAAACAATTTTGCTAAGATTCAGGGATCCTGTGCACAAAACCACACCCACAATCACAAGACCAAGAGCAACCTCATAAGATATCATTTGGGCTGCGGATCGTAACCCCCCCAAAAAAGCATACTTTGAATTGCTTGACCATCCGGCGATGATAATGCCATAGACACCCAAGGATGAAATGGCAAAAAGGTATAGGATGCCCACATTGATATTTGCAAACACCATTCCTGGACCAAACGGAATAACTGCCCAGGCCGCCAAACTTAAAGTAAAACTTAAAACAGGGGCAAAGATAAATAAAAGCTTATCTGCACTTTGGGGAAGAATAATTTCCTTGTGTAAAAGTTTGATGCCATCGGCAATCGGCTGCAACAATCCAAAAGGCCCAGTTTGAGTGGGCCCAACACGCAGTTGCATAGAGGCCAAAACTTTTCTTTCCGCCAAGGTTAAGTAGGCAATACCAACAATTAAGGCCAACATACAGGCGATAATTTTAAAGCCCAAGAAAATAATAAGAATGACCGAATCAATCAACAATGAATACATGACGTCACTTCCTTAGGCCTTTGATTGTGAAGGATCTCTTGAACACACGTCGCCATAGTAGGGGAAGATCGCGTAATGCTGTTGGTCATGTAAAAATTTTTGATGGGTAAATCAAAGCCCTGTGTCAAAAAAGGTGTTGCTTTGGTTTTGGGTAAAGGAACCCATGGATTTTGCAAAATTTCCCCCAACGCTTGAAAGGCCGGATGACTGTGTGCCAGGTCTTTTTGAACATCTTCAAGGGTTGTATATGGCAAAGGTTTTAAATTGAGAGCCGGGCAACAAGCCACTAAAGCATGAGAAAGAGCTGTAAGAATCCTCCAGTCTTCTTTAGCTTGACCAGGAGGGGAAACCGCTTGGACAGCCCGTTGAGCACGCCCTTCTGTATTGACATAGGTTGCTGTTTTTTCGGTATAGGCACATCCTGGCAAAATGACATCCGCTCTTTCCGCTCCCACATCCCCGTGATGACCCTGGTAAATAACAAAGGCTTTTCCAAACTCACCGGCCTGTCTCTCGTCAACTCCTAACAAATAAACCAGTTTAAGGGTGTTTTCTTGACAGGCTTTTAAGATATCAGGGGTTGCATACCCTGAAGGTCCAGGCACAAAACCAACGTCAAGCCCCCCAACCCTTGCCGCAGCTGTGTGCAGAACATTATAGCCGTTCCAGTTGAGCTGAATAAAGGGATAACGGTCTAATAAAGACTGACACACTGTTAATAAAGAAGCCGAATCAGGATTATTGAAAACCGCCTGTCCCAGAATGATCGCGGGCCTTTGAGCGTAGGCTAAACGTTGGCTGAACGGATGGTCCTCCTTCAATAAAAGCTTCAAATCCAAAGGCTGATCACCTATCGCCCAATAGGGGTAAGTCAGCTCAACCTTAGGACCAATCAAGCCAAAAGCCGCATTTTGTTTTAAAAAGGCTTGACGTAAGCGGGTATTGAATAAAGGCGCTTCATGACGAGGGTTCGTGCCAACCAAAAGAACACAGTCAGCTTGTTCTAGGCCCACAAGTGTTGTATTGGCTATATAGTGACAACGATGGTTAAAGGGAATTTGGGATCCATCCTGACGACAATCCAGATGAGGGCTTCCTAAATTTTGCCACAATCTTTTTAAAGCAAGTTGAGATTCACAATCAACCAAGTCACCGGAAAGAGCGGCAATCTGTTCCCCCTTCAGAGTTGATAAAACTTGCCCTATGGCTTGAAAGGCTTCCTCCCAGGAGCAAGGCTCTAACTTTCCTTGACGTCGTAAGTAAGGTTGATCAAGACGCTGATATTTCAGACCATCATAGGAAAAACGACTGCGATCACTCAACCATTCTTGATTGATGGATTCTTCTAGTCGGGGTTGGATACGCATGACTTCACGATCACGAGTATCAATGCGAATCGCACTCCCTAAGGCATCCATAACGTCGACACTGGCTGTCTTTTTCCATTCCCACGAACGCCCTTGAAAAGCATAGGGTTTACTTGTCAAAGCACCCACAGGGCAAATATCAATCATATTTCCAGATAACTCCGATTGAATTGCAGTATTCAAGGCATTGCTGATTTCCATGGTTTCACCTCGTCCCAAAGCAACGAGTTCTGAAACACCCACAATTTCATCAGCAAAACGGATACAGCGTGTGCAGTGAATGCAACGCGTCATCACCGTTTTAATAAGGGGTCCCATATATTTATCAGTTACAGCACGTTTATTCAGATCAAAACGACCCTGAGGCGGGCCATAATTGACAGTAAGATCTTGCAGATCACATTCTCCGCCCTGATCACAAATTGGACAGTCCAGGGGGTGATTAATCAAAAGAAATTCCAAGACATCTTGGCGTGCCTTTTCTACCATGGGACTGTTCGTGTGAAGAACCATCCCGTCACTTACAGGCGTGGCGCAACTGGCCACAGGCTTGGCGACATTTTCAATTTCAACCAAGCACATACGGCAATTGCCTGCTATGGAAAGGCGAGGGTGGTAGCAAAAGTGCGGAACCTCTATCCCCTGTTGCTGGCACACCTGAAGAAGGGTTTTATGATTCTCAACCTGAAGAATTTGACCATTTAATGTAATTGTTACCATAAAAAAAACTTTAACTATGATGACTTCTTCGAATGATTAAAACGTGAATCATCAAAAGAAAGAAACTGAGTATAACAGCCGTTCCAGAATCAATAAGACGCGTCTTATTCTGTTTTAATTGAATGGCTTTGTCTTCTGCAATTTCAGCTTGTCGCATCGATTCTATTTGTTCGGTAGTTATATTTTTAAGGTTTTCTCGTTTGATATATTCACTTTTTGTAAGGCCAAACGAAGGAGTATACCTGTCTTCAAAATAAAAAGTATCCAGTCCTTTTGAAATAAGACCTGCTGTTGAGAAAAGAAGGTAAATAACCAAAAAGAAACAAACCAAATAACAGTAGATAATTTTAATAAGTTTAGGGTGTAACGACATAAGAATCTCCTTTTGAAGTTTGTTACGATAAAAGGCGTTGTTCGATCTCTGATCGAAAATGACGAATTAAGCCTTGCACAGGCCAAGCAGCAGCATCTCCTAGAGCGCAAATAGTATGCCCTTCTATTTGATGAGTGATTGCTTCTAACCGATCAATATCGTGGGATTGACCCTGTCCCTTGGCCAAACGGTCCATCATACGCCAGATCCAGCCTGTTCCTTCACGACATGGACTACACTGTCCACAGCTTTCATGCATATAAAATTTACTTAATCTTGCAATCGCCTTAATAATATCTGTACTTTGATCCATAACAATAACGGCAGCTGTCCCAAGGCCTGTATGTTCATTTTTAAGACTATCAAAATCCATCAAGACATCATCACAGACAGATTTTGGAATAAGAGGGACGGAAGATCCACCAGGAATCACAGCTTTGAGGTTTTCCCATCCCCCTCTAACACCTCCGGCGTGTTTATCAATCAACTCTCGCAAAGAAATGCCCATTTCTTCCTCAACATTACAAGGTTTATGGACATGGCCTGAGATGGAAAAAATTTTAGTTCCTGTATTATGAGGACGTCCCAAACTGGAAAACCAGGAAGCTCCCCTTCTTAAGATAGTGGGGACAACGGCGATAGTTTCTACATTATTAATAGTGGTGGGGCATTGATAAAGACCAGACTGGGCGGGGAAAGGCGGCTTAAGGCGGGGCATCCCTTTTTTCCCTTCCAGACTTTCTAACAAAGCTGTTTCTTCCCCGCAAATATAGGCACCCGCCCCTCGGTGGATATAAACATCAAAATCCCATCCTGAACCGGCAGCATTTTTTCCCAACAGACCTTGTTGATAAGCCTCATCAATGGCTTGTTGAAGGCATTGGCTTTCAACAAAATACTCCCCACGAATATAAATGTAGCAAGTATGCGCTTGTATCGCAAAACCCGCCAACAAAGCCCCTTCTAGCAATTTATGAGGTTCATGGCGTAAGATATCCCGGTCTTTACAGGTTCCTGGTTCACTTTCATCAGCGTTAATGATCAGGTACGAAGGGCGTTTTTCGGTGGGGCTAGGCATAAAACTCCATTTAGTGCCTGTGGAAAATCCAGCCCCGCCCCGTCCTCTTAGATCAGAGGACTTAATTTCATGAATAATCCATTCAGAGCCCTTTTCTAAGAACTTTTTGGTCTGATCCCAATCACCCCTTTTTTGAGCTTCCTTTAATGTAAAAGCCTCTTCACCCTGCAAATTTAAGAAAATCCGATCTTCAGCTTTCAGCATTAGGATTCTTCCTCTTTTGCAAGGTTTTTCAAAATTTCAACCAAGGTATAAGGTGTTAGATTTTCGTAAATAGTATCATTAATTTGCACAACAGGGGCATGGATACAAGCCCCCAAGCATTCAACTTCGTTTAAAGTAAATAATTGATCAGAAGTTGTTTCCTGAAGATTAATTCCTAGATGTTCTGTGCAGGCCTGTCTTAACTCATCACTACCCCGCAACCAGCAGGGGGTTGTACCGCAAATTTGGACATGGTGTTTACCAACGGGCTTCAGATGAAACAGGGAATAAAAACTAGCCACTTCAAAAGCCTTTAAAAAGGGAATTTCCAAAAAGGCAGCAATGGCTTCAATGGCAGGTTGAGAAAGCCAACCTTGAAGCTGTCTTTGAGCCAAATCCAATAAAGGTACCAAGGCACTTTGACGATGCGTAGCCGGATATTTTTTAAGGATTTCCTCGGCTTTTATCTGATTTTCTGGCGTAAAAGAAAAGGAGTCTGTCATCGATCAATTTCTCCAAAGACGATGTCCAAAGACCCAATAATGGCAACAACATCGGCCAGCATGTGATTTCTTGTTATCATATCAAGGGCTTGTAAAAAAGCAAACCCTGGTGGTCTGATTTTACAACGATAGGGTTTGTTTGTACCATCAGCTACCAGATAAACTCCAAATTCTCCCTTAGGAGCTTCAACCGCCACATAAACTTCACCCGCAGGAACATGGAATCCTTCGCTGTATAATTTAAAATGCTGAATTAACGCCTCCATGGACTGCTTCATCTCATCCTTTTTAGGAGGGCAAATGTGAGGAAAGTCGCTGAGAATAGGGCCCTTGGGAATTTGGATAAGGCATTGTTCGACCAACCTAAGACTTTGACGCATTTCTTCCATACGAACCAAATAACGATCATAACAATCGCCATGTTTTCCGACAGGAATATCAAATTCCAATTGCTCATAAATCTCATAAGGCTGGCTTTTTCGTAAATCCCACGCCACGTTGCTAGCCCGTAAAACGGGGCCAGAAAATCCCCATTCAATCGCTTGATCGGCGCTGACGATCCCAATATCGACGCTTCGTTGCTTAAAAATACGGTTTTCGGTAAGTAAATTATCAAGATCATCGATAATTTTAGGGAATCGTTCACAGAAAACAGCGATATCTTCTAAAAGACCTTCTGGTAAATCATGGTGAACACCTCCAGGACGGATATAACTGGCATGAAGGCGAGCTCCGCTGGCCCGCTCATAAAACCCCATCAGAATTTCACGCTCTTCAAAAAGCCATAAAAAGGGAGTAATAGCCCCCACGTCCATAGCGTAAGTTCCGATATTCAAAAGATGATTAAGAATACGGGTAAGTTCACAAAATAAAACGCGAATATATTGGGCACGTAAGGGGGGCGTAATGTTAAGCAATTTTTCAATGGCCAAAACAAAAGCATGTTCTTGATTAATGGGCGAGACGTAATCGAGGCGATCAAAATAAGGAATGGCCTGCAGATACGTTTTGTGTTCAATCAGTTTTTCCGTACCCCTGTGTAAAAAACCGATATGCGGATCAGATCGCTGAACAATCTCTCCTTCTAATTCCATAATAAGGCGTAAAACACCATGAGCCGCAGGATGCTGGGGTCCAAAATTCATAACATACCGTTCACGCATGCGCGGACTCCTCTAGGGCTGCTGGTTTTCCTTCCCAAGGACTTAAAAAATCAAAACTTCGATAGGGTTGGCTTAAATGAACAGGTTCGTGAACCACTCTCTCTAATTCAGAATCATAGCGAACTTGGGTATAACCCGTTAGAGGAAAGTCTTTCCGTAAGGGATGTCCTCCAAAAGTATAATCTGTCAAAATTCTTCTAAGGTCAGGATGCTCATCAAAGGGGATACCAAAAAGATCCCATACCTCACGTTCGTACCAATTAGCACAGCTAAAAACCGATGTAATGCTGCTGACAGAGGTCTCTAATCCAGTATGGATTTTAACACAAAGACGTCGGTTATGTTTATGGCTTAAAAGGTTGTAGATAAGCTCAAAACGTTGAGAGGCCTTAGGGTAATCGATAACTGTTATATCAATGAGCTGGCGAAAATCACACTGGGGATGATCCCGTAGAATCGTCACGGTTCGTGCAATAGAAGCGGTATAAACAAAAAGAACAGGATTTTGGCAGGATCCTTCTATTTTGATTAAATCAGGACCGAGTAATTGGGGTAAAAGCTCAGTCAACGATACAAAAGGTGTTGGTCGCGAAGGCATAACCCAAAATACTTTTTATACAAAAACAGCTTTCCTCAGTATATCGTTCTGGGCCTTTTGGTCAAGTCACAGGTTTCTTCCTGTACCAAGATACAGGCAGTTGCAAAATGTAAGCGGACGAATTTGAGCCTTTTCCTTCATAACCGCTTTCCTACAGGAATAATATCATTTGGATCCGATTCATGACCCTCAAGGTCATCAAATGGCACGTCTGTATAGCCGTTTTTGAGGTAGAACCTTAAACTGCTTTGTCTGGATTTCGCATGAATGATTTTAATACCTAAACTTTTCAGCCACTTCTCTATAAGCGCCAAAAACTCGCTGCCAACGTTTTGATTTCGCTTATCTTCATCAACAGCAATAATACGAATCACGGCTCTTTTATCCGAGCTAAACTGAATATGAGTGTATCCAATAATCTTTGTGCCTCGATAGAGAACGAGATGAACATGCTCTTCGTGGTTAAAGGCCCCTGCGTAAGGATCATCCATGCCATAAGGGCCAAAGAAATAAGTGTCACGGAAATGCCTAGCAGCAGCCCACTCTGTACCATCATTACATTTAAGCATGCGAATTCTCTTAAATCCGGCTTCTCTCAAAATCTCTCTAATAAAATTACCTTTGCGGAGTGTGTAATTCGTAAAAGGTGAATTCCCTTTATGAAACGATGATTCGTCTTGGATCAGCTCTTCTTTAAGATGGGCGTAATCATCTCTTCTCTTTGGATGATCTCGCAGGTAATCCCTAAACATCAGGTTTAATTCGATTTCTGGATGAGATTCTTCATATACATGGAGGTTCAAATCGATCTCTCCTCGCTTACTAAAGCCATAATGCAAGGGGATATTATATTCACCACGATACTGAAGACCTATTTTTTCGAGTTGATCACGAGCTGATAAGGGATCTTGAACCACAGCAATCGCATCAATTTTAGGCTTAGAAGCCAAACCTGGTACTGACGTTGAACCAATATGGTGAATCGTTACACAATTATCGCCTAATGCTTCTTTAATAAGCGCGGCTTCCTTTTCATAAATATGAGGCCAACTGGGATCATAGGGGACGACTTCAATAATTTTCTTCATAACTCTTTTCTCATAAACAAACAGCTAGAATTGTGCGTATAACCCTGCCTCTCAAAGTCCATAACGTATCCCAATTTTTCATAGAATGTTTTAGCTCCCTGAAAGCTCATTGTGGCAACGGTTGCCATGGCACATCCCTTCTCACGGCCATAATCATGAACCGCTTCCATCAATTGATTTCCCAAACCCTTCTTACGATGATTGGGATGCACCCACAATTGATCCATATAAATACTGCCGAAAATCACACTTCCATTACAGCCTGCAATGATTTGATTGTTCGTATTTCGTATAAAAAATGCAAAAGGATGAGCCGCGCCGTATTCAGGTGTCTCTTGATTGATTTTTTGTGTCAGGAAATCAATATCGGTTGCCATGGGAGATGTTGTGAAGTTGATATTCATATATTAAGACCTATGTAGATATCAAGAACAGCATTTTGAGGATCTTGGCTTCTTATATCGTAGATTTCAAAATCGGCAATATAAGACCTTCCGCCACCTAAATCAGACGCCTCCATTTTCCAAATATTTTGCCACATATCAATGCACACAGCAGGCATTGGGCCAGGATCTGAGGTAAACTTCATATAAGTTTGCCCAGGGATCGTTAGGCTTTCAAAACCTTGGGGTATGCTTTTAAAATCTTTCACTTCTTCACCTAAGAAATAAGTATAGTCACCATGTTCATCACTTTCATAATGGGTATAAACGGCAAATACCCTGCCTGGATTTTTCCTCCCAGGAATTTGCGCTTGCATACCGTTACCAAAGAACTTTTGCAGGGTAGCAACTATCTTGGCCGTATCTGGATTCACTTCACGGGCGTTTGATGTGCGCGCCGTAATGCCAACTAATTTGATTTCTGCTAATTGTTGTGTGGTTTTGTTCATTTGTTTTCCTCATGAGCCGATAGTTATTTTCCCTGGCTAATTCCCGTTTTTCATGGGCTTCGCTGAGGGAGACTTCCAGGATAGCCCCCTACGCCAACCGTTTTTCTTTACCCTCAAAACGGGTATTTCAGGCACCAATATTTACGGCCTATGGGCATGACTTCTAAGTAGAGTCCTTGAGCGTTAGAGAGTTCACGGGACTTGCAAGCAGGTTTAGCATTTTTAAGGCTTAGTTTTGGCTTGTATCACGGGACATTATAGAACGACCTTGAACGATAACTTGGCGGAGGGGGTGGGATTCGAACCCACGGTACGCTTACACGCACAACGGTTTTCGAGACCGCCCCAATCGGCCACTCTGGCACCCCTCCCTAAAGCCGATTCTTTGCTGACTCTAGCGTGATTCAGGGAGAAAGGGCAATAAAAAGATCAGGGTTGACTGTACAATCTTGTCATAATATCTAAGCCAAAGTGGATTTATAAATTTTTTTATAAACAAGCCTTCTTATACAGATTTTTGGATTGACTTTATCCTTT
>JAJZHT010000036.1 GCA_021804455.1 Pseudomonadota bacterium
GTGAGGCTGTTAATTCGTAACGTGCAACCATAACCTTGTCTCTCTCTTTGATTTTTAAGACAAGTATAAAAATTTATTCTCTCTTTGCAATTTAAATGGTGATTGAACCTAAGCTTTTCTTAAGGTTTTTTTTGGCAAAAGACGCTTCAAGGCCTCCCATTCCATAAAAGCATTTTTTATGTTGTGCTTTCCTGTTTCTTGCACCACTTTTTGACAAACCTCATGACTGGGAATCGAAAGAGACTGCCCCATAGATAAAGCGGCTATTTGAACTGTTGCTGCTTTTTCTAAGGTGTACATAGTGGTAAAAGCTTCCGCCAAAGAAGAACCCACTGTCAAAAAACCATGGTTGCGTAAAATCATAATATTATTACTTCCAAGGTCGGCAATGAGACTTTCTTGCTCTTCTGGATTGACAGCAATCCCTTGATAATCATGAAAAGAAATTTTTCCATAAAAATGACACGCGTGTTGACTGATGGGAAGCAATCCTTGATCTAAAGCTGAAATCGCCATACCTGTTACAGTATGCAAATGAACCACGGCTGTGATATCCTCTCGGGCGGTATGCAAAGCACCATGAATAATGATTCCTGCGGGATTAACTTCATAAGGTGTTCGATTCAAAATTTTTCCATCAAGAGATACTTTAACAAGGTTTTCTGGTGTAACTTCATGAAAATGTAAACCAAAAGGATTGATCAAAAAGCAATCTTTTTGGCCTGGTATCCTTGCAGAGATATGCGTGTAAATAAGGTCTGTCCAGCCAAAACTAGCCGCAAGATGATAAGCCGAAGCTAGATCTTGACGAACTCTCCATTCTGGATCACAAAAAGAGCTATGGGCCAAAACTGACATAAAGATTCCTTCTCGCGTTAATCTTTGGGTATTGCCATCTACTGGAAATAGTAGCAAATATTTAATTTTAAAAAAATTTTAAATTTATTTTTGATAAAATTTTATGAAAAACAAAACTTATTTTCTTTGCCGGTTCTTTTTCAAGGATGCAAAAGGCCTCACAAGCAGTGTTTTCTTACTCTTTTGTTTAATCCTTATCCAACTGGGCTACATCTTCCACAATGAAGAAGATGTCCTAGAAGGCCTGTTAACTCTTATCTTCATTATTTTATTTCTAGTTACCACCCATGCCTTCGAACAAACTCTTTATCAGGATCTTCAAGATGGTAGTTTCGAATGGTTTCTAAGCCAAAAAATAAGCATCTTCACCTATTTTTTTTCCAAATGTTTTGTTTTTATGGTTACAGTTCTTCTTCCGCTTTTAACACTTATAACCTTTATCCAAAGTCTTCAAAATCTACCGTGGCAACAAAATTTAACCCTATGGATCTGCCTGTTTTTAGCAGGAATTCAAACCGTTTTGATATCGGGTAGTTTAAGCCTGGGGCTTCTTATCTGCCAACAAAATCTCAATTTCAGCCTTCCTTTCTGTTTATTACCCTTGCAAATTCCTAATTTGATTATCTTAAGAGCTGTGGAAACGCAACAAATGGGATCCTTGTCAGCCATTCTTTTCCTTATTGGTCTTAGCCTTTTGGCTGTAGCAACCAGCCAAGCTATTGTTAAAGCGATCTTAAAACCCTGGAAATAACAAAAGCCCGTCGATAGCATTGCATCCTTTTTCCCTTTCATCCTATGATGGCAATCATAACAATCTCAACATGAATCCTTTTTCAAAAGTGCATAATGTTTCTTCTTCCTTAAGTCCTACCCCTTTGTGGCAAGTCCGCATTCGTGTTAATTACTATGGCACCCAAAATGTTTTAAATTTATTGGAAACCAAAGGATTTAAAGCCCTAGGGTGGTACGAGTGTGAAGACGCCCCTGTTTGCGACGTTGAGGATGAGAATGGCTTTCCTATTGCCTCAGAATTTATCGTAGAAGGATATTGCCAAACCCAACCTCTGGCGGATCACTTGCGCCCTCATTTAGAAATGATGGCTGCTCTTTTGGGAATTAAAACCCCTGTTCTTTTGTCGTGCCAACCCGTTGACAATCAGGATTGGTTAGAAAAATGTTATCAAGAACTATCTCCCCAAAAGATTGGTGATTATTATATTTATGGCAGTCATGATCAGGACAAAGTAGACGTTCCTGCAGGGTTTATACCTCTGCAAATTGATGCAGCAACAGCCTTTGGGAGTGGTGATCATCCCACAACCACAGGATGTCTAACAGCCCTTAGCGATTTCCGATCGAAGTTTTCTTTTTCTTCGATACTTGATATGGGATGTGGTTCAGGTATTTTAGCAATTGCTGCCGCAAAGACATGGCCTCAAGCATCCGTGATGGCTGTTGATAATGACCCTGAATCAGTTCGGGTTACTTTGCATAATGCCCAACTGAACCACTGTGAAACCATTCAATGTGTCCTCAGTCACGGTTTTGAGGATCCCCTAGTCCAACAAAAGGCACCTTTCACGCTAATTGTTGCCAATATCCTAGCCAAACCGTTATGCGAAATGGCTTTCCCGATGCACCAATGTCTTGCTTTGAACGGTGTGATTGTTTTATCGGGGCTGTTACAACGCCAACAAGATCAGGTGTTGCTGGCCTATCAACAACAAGGATTACAACTGAAACAAACGTATCATTTTGAAAATTGGGTAACATTGGTTTTAACATGCCAGAAATAAAAGATGATTTGGAAAAGGTAACGTTACCCACCCTGAAAGAATACGATGTTAGTGGGAAAAACGTCTTGGTTCGGGTGGACTTAAATGTTCCTATGCACAACGGAAGGATTAATGATTTTTCCCGTTTGGTGGCGATTCGCGATACCGTTTCTTATTTGCTTAAGCATCAGGCCAAAGTTATTCTTTTATCCCACTTTGGCAGGCCCCAGCCTGAAAACAACCCCACGAAATGGGATCTAGGCTATTCTTTAGAAGTTTTGGTGCCTGATTTGGCGTCCGTTTTAGGACATCCTGTACATTTTATTCCTCACTATGCAGGGCCTCTTGTTTCAAGAGCTTTGTCTGAACAAACTAATGTCCATGTGTTTTTACTGGAAAATATTCGGTATGCTGTTGGGGAAGAAACAAACAGCCAGGATTTAGCCCGTCAACTTGCACAGGGGATGGATCTTTATGTGAATGAAGCTTTTTCCTGTTCTCACCGTGCCCATGCTTCTCTTGAGGCCATTACCCACGTCCTTCCTAGTGTGGCAGGTTTCAATTTGCAAAAAGAAGTGGCTTATCTTGAGCGTTGCTTAAGTCATCCTGCCCATCCTGTGACAGCGATTGTGGGAGGATCCAAGGTCTCCACCAAACTGTCTTTATTGGAAAATTTGGCACAAAAGGTGGATATTCTGGTCATTGGCGGGGCGATGGCAAACACATTTTTGGCTGCTCAGGGTCATACCATTGGTGCGTCCGTTTTTGAGCCCGCTTTCCTTCCCATGGCACGTAAAGTACTAGCCACACCTGGCGTAACCCTTGTTTTGCCCCAAGATGTTATTGTTGCTTCCCATCTAGAGGCGGATCACGGTATTCATAGAAATCTTGATTCTATTCAAAAAGATGAAAAAATTTTTGATATCGGGCCCAACACCGTGCAACACATTATCAGCCTTTTATACTCTTCTAAAACGATTGTATGGAATGGGCCTGTAGGAGCCTTTGAATATCCACCTTTTGAAAAAGGAACATGGAATATTGCACAGGCTCTCGCCAACGTTACATCCCAGGGTGTTTTAACCGTTGCGGGTGGGGGAGATACGCTGTCAGCCCTGAATTCTTTAGGACTAAAAGACCAGCTATCTCATGTTTCAACCGCGGGGGGAGCCTTCTTAGAATGGCTAGAAGGAAAAGATTTACCTGCTATCCAAGCCTTACGTCCATAATCTTTCCCACATAAATTCCTTACCACGGGATCGATTCTGCATGACGCAGGATTTTCTCGGCATCCTCAGTATAATCGCCTGTTGAATGGTGTAAAGTCATCCCAGGTTGCAAACGCAAAGCCCCATGACTGCTTTTAATGCCACGAATCAAGATACGCTTGGCCGGTTTATTTTGGCCTGGCCACAAAGGGTAAAGATTAATATTCCCTAGGTTCAATCACCATTTAAATTGCAAAGAGAGAATAAATTTTTATACTTGTCTTAAAAATCAAAGAGAGAGACAAGGTTATGGTTGCACGTTACGAATTAACAGCCTCACAATGGCAGAAGGTAGAGCCCTTTCTTCCCGGCAAATTGACAGACAGAGGCCGAACGGGGAGAGATAACCGTTTGTTTGTGAATGGTTGCTTATGGGTCATTCGTAGCGGAGCAATGTGGCATCATTTACCGGAACAGTATGGTCCATGGAAGCGGACCTATAATCGTTTTCGTCGTTGGGCACATGCAGGTGTATGGGAAAAGGTTTTTGAGATTTTGTTGGCAGACAGCAAAAATACATATCGCCTGATTGACAGTAGCATTGTACGGGCTCATCAACACGCAACGACCGGACGTGGTTTAAAAAAAACACGTCTGTGGGGCGAAGTCGTGGAGGATTAACGACAAAGCTTCATTGTGTCACCGATGGCACAGGCAAACCCCTTAAATTCCTGATCACAGCCGGACAGACTGCAGACTGCACCCAAGCTGAATCGTTGTTGAAAGGACAAAAAGCAAAAGCTGTATTGGCCGATAAAGGCTATGACACTGATACAATTATTCGCTTTATAAAGCGCTGTATGAAAGCAAAAGCTGTGATTCCTCCAAAACGTAACCGTAATCTCCGGCGGCGTTATGATAAGCAACTTTACAAAGTACGAAACCTTATCGAAAGGACCTTTAATAAACTCAAGCATTGGCGGCGGATCTCTACACGATATGACCGATGTGATGTTATGTTCATCTCTTCCGTCTCCCTTGCTTGTATCGCTATTTGGGCTTAATTTAAATGGTGATTGAACCTAACACTCCTCCTTCTTATATTCGTGAATGGATAGGGTAAGAGGAAATTATGCACTACGCTATTACCACTCAATATCTGAGAGCCTTTAAAAAACAGCGAAATATTTTCATTGGCTTTTTAGCATTGTCTTTGATTGTTAATATTCTTCAAGGATTGGAGCGATTATTTTCTAAAGAGAAAACGATTATTTTACCGCCTTCTATTCAAAAAGAAATGTGGGTAAGAGGGGCTGAAGTTTCAGAGACCTATTTAGAGGAATGGGCTTACTATCTTTCTTCTTTGTTGCTTACGGTTTCTCCTAGCACAATTGGATACCAAACAGAGCTCGTTTTAAGACATGTTAGTCCTAGCTTCTACCCTCGCTTAAAACAACAATTACGTCAAGAAGCTGAACATTTGCAGAAGAATAACGCCACAACGGTCTTTCAACCCAAAGAAGTGACCATCGACAAGGCGACGATGAAAGCCACAATTAAGGGGAATTTAACATCTTGGGTCGGAAAGGAACGAGTTTCTGAAAAACCCCAAGAGGTTGAGATAGGCTTTGCCATGACAGCTGGGAAGTTCTTACAGGTTATCCAATTCGAATTATTCAATAAAGTGACAACTGAGACAGGAGAAGAAGAATGAACCTAGACTTTTTGAGATCAATAAAATTTTGTCTTAAATCAGGAATTTTTTCTCTTTCCTTATTAGGGATGGTGGAAATGGCATGGGCTAAGAAACAGGTTTTAACTTTGAATGAAGATGAAACGCTGATTGTTAAAGTTATTAGTCAAGAGGGGCCTATTCGTATTAGTGTGAAGGGAGATCGCCTTCAAGATGTCATGGGTTTAGATGAGTCGATCAATGTCGAAAAAGATGAAACCCACGGTCTGCTATATTTACGAAACGTGGACAAGAAGCAATCTTTAACGTTCATTACAGAGGGAGGGGTCTTTCAAGACATCACGTTGATTCCTGAAGCGCACGGTGTTTCAGTGATCGTCATGAGAAGCAAGGATTATGAAGAGGACCCTGCTTTGAAAAAGTCTCTTTCTTCTTTCCGTCAATTCGCCTCTTCAGCCATGAACGCCCAACCTCCCTTATCCTTTCAAGAGCAAGTTTTGGTCCTTATTAAGCAGCTTTATCAAGGGAGGGGGGCTTTAGAAGAACAAGAGGCCATTCCTGAACGTTTCACAACTTATAACGTTGTTGCAAAACCTCTTCGTTCTCTTCAAATGGAAGGTATGAGAGGAGAGGTTTATGAAGTGGTCAATACAACCGATACGACTCTCAATCTGGTTGAAAAGGATTTCTATAGAATTGGGGACTATGCGTTAAGCATTGGTAAAAAACAGTTAGAAAGTGCTGAAAAAACTCTCTTAATTGTTGTTCGTCATGGTTAACTTTTTTCTGCATAAAATAAACCTGTTGAAGTCGTCTTTTCAGGCTTTGACGAGGTTTAAACAGTACCTGCTTTTCTTTGGAGCGATAGGTACGGTTCTAATGAGTGTCTCGGTCGCTTTAAAAGTAAAGTTTTTTAATAAGGCCGCCTCGCAGACTGAGAAAACCATTCTCTCTCCAGCAAAACAGAAAAAGATTAGGATTGAGTCAAGCAGTGTCCGTTTAAATCAGCAAGAGGTATGGGTTGACCGTTTAGAGAAAGAACGGGATCTTTTAAAGAAAAGAGTTGAAGAACTTGAGAAAATGGTTATACCTCTGGCTCAACAACAGTTGAGTCATGCTCATTCCTCACCGTTAAAGACTCATCTTATCCCTAGCACTTCACAAACCCTTAATCCTGATTTTCTAGGCTCCACAGGGGATGCACAGACAAGTTTTAGTCCGCCGGATCAGGATCCTGTTGTTTTGAAAGATAAAGCAGGAGGCGTATTTTCTGATAAACCTCAACAAAAAGTTCCGTATCAACGAATTTCTTTTAAACTCGATCCTCAATTTTCCAAGAAAATCAAAAGGTCAATCGATCATTATGTTCCCGCCGGAAGTTTTGTGAGAGGTGTCCTCACAAGCGGGGTGGTCGCTTCGACTTCTATTCAGGCCAGTGCTAATCCTCAACCGGTTCACATTCAACTAACAGATTTAGGAAATCTGCCTCGGGGTTTTAAGACCGATGTTAAGCAATGTTTTATTATTGGCTCAGCTTATGGAGATTTACCTTCTGAACGCGTTTATATGCGTTTAGAAAAGCTTTCCTGCGTGGAACGGAAGACGGAGGAAGTGATTGAACTTTCTGTTGATGGCTATGTTGCGGGCGAAGATGGAGCTAATGGTTTACGGGGTCTGATTGTGGATCGATCGGGGCCTGCCATGCGCAACGCTTTTGTTGGCGGATTCTTTTCCGGAATGGGGGAGTTTTTGGGTCAACAAAAATCGACTATGCCTACTTCTATCCATCAAAGCGGTGTTGCCATGGTCAGCCCTTTGAATGCTCAACATTTGATGCAAGCAGGAGTGGGAAAAGGCATGGGTAACGCCATGGAAAAATTCTCTGACTTTTATATTAAGCGGGCCGAGCAATTACAACCGGTGGTTGAAATTGAACCTGGTCGTAAAGTCGATGTGGTTTTCAAGGCAGGATTTGATATGAACCAAACCGTATACCGCCAAAGCCTGATGAATAACCGTGACAGCGAACGGCGAGACGTTGCATCTCGGACTGATGAACAATCTTACCTACCTATGAAAGAATTAACGTCATGAATCCCATTTTAAGGTCAGCTCTTCTTCTCGTTATCCCCATTATTTTGAATGCTTGCGCTCCTTTGGGTCAAGAAAGCTTTTCAACAGAACCGGGTTCAGGATTTGGTTGGAAAAGTATGCAAGAAAATCATCAAATTATTCACCAAACGGGAGAGAGTTTTGGCAGCCAAAAGCCTAACATTTTGCCTCTGACAATGACGCCAGACCCTTTTTTGATGCAGGCAGGACCCTTAACCTCAGTCCAGCGAGCGCCTGAACAAGTCGTAAGGGTCTGGTTTGCGCCTTATCAAGATGAACAGGGGAATCTTCATGAAGAGGGAGCCGTGCACACAGTCATTCAGACGGGTCAATGGACGGTCCCTCCTTTTTCTTTAGATGAAAAACCTTTGATGTAAATTATTTTCAAGCGAGAGGAAGCCAAAAACATGCTTAAAACTTTTAAACACCGTTTAAAAAAGCTTTTTATGGAGGAAGATCTTTATCAAGGGGCGTCGATGAGCTTAGAAACCTTTCGGGCTTATCATCTTTGTTATTCTTTAAAAGATAGTTTACCTTACGAGTCCTATGAAGAAGGAATTTATTTTAACCGTACAACGCTTGGTTTTGTCTTAGAAAGCTTACCCATCATGGGCTTTAGTGAAGAATCCCATAAGCAAATTTCTGGGCTTTTTCAATACCTCTTACCCGAGAATTCAAACATTCAGTTCCTTTTAATGGCAGACCCTTATATTGGAGGAGCTTTAGAAGAATGGCAAAAGGTGAGGGATCATGCATCCTCTATTTTGAGTAAAGTTGCTTTTTATCGGACCCAGGCTTTTAAAGAGTTAGCCTCTTGCGAAGGAAAGGCCTTATCCGCTCGTTTTTTCCGTCTGATTCTATCGGTGACATTGCCTTACGAGAAGCAAGCCTCTAAACCTTTAGCTCAAGCGGTTGGAGAAATGAAAGAATTAAAAGAACGACTCCAGGAAACCTTAAAGATGGTCGGTCTGCACTGTTTGAATTTGGCGCCTGCTTCGCTAATCAGTCTGATTGATGATTTCTTTTTTGCTAACCTTAAGGAACAGGGTTTTAAACCTTTTGTTCCAGATTATAATCCCTATGATCCCATCCGTTTCCAGACGCCTACCCGAAATACTTCTCTTCAAGTTACAAAAAAAGGTCTCATCATTAATGAGAACCAACAATATTTTCGGTCGTATCAAGTTGCCAAGTATCCCTTGCAATGGGATCAGTTCCATATGGGTGAATTGATTGGTAGCTCAATGCAATTGCTGCAACAACTACCCTTTCCGTTCTTTATTCATTACGGCATCCATATCCCCGCCCAAACAGAAATCCAATTTAAATTTACAACGAAGGCTTCGCACTTAGAACGACAGCTCATCTCGCCGATTGCTAAGTATTTACCCACCATGGGTAAAGAGTGGCAAGAGTATCAGTTTGTTAAAAGACAATTGGCCGAAGGGCACCGATTCGTTAAAACGCATATGAGTATTGCTTTCGTGGCTCCTCCTCATCAGGTCAATCGCTATGAACAAATGTTGCTCAATTTATATTTATCGAAAGGGTTCCAGTTAAGAGAAGACGATTTTTTCCATCTGCAATCTTTTTTGACTCTTTTGCCGATGAGCTTCAGCGATTCCTATTTGAAAGACTTGGCGTCCAGCAAAAAACTAAAAACGACCATATCCTCTGAATCGGCAAACTTATTACCCATTCAAGGTGAATGGTATGGAACACAATCACCAGGCATGTTGCTGTTGGGCAGACGGGGTCAAATCACCTTTTGGTCTCCCTTTGATAATAATTCTGGTAATTACAACGTTTCCGTGGTTGGACGATCGGGCTCAGGAAAATCGGTGTTTATGCAAGAACTCATGACCTCAACCTTGGGTCAGGGGGGCCGCGTTTTTGTTTTAGATGTGGGGAGGAGTTTTGAAAAAACGTGCTTATTGTTAGAAGGTCAATTTATTGAATTTACGCCGAAAACACCTCTCTGTTTAAACCCTTTTTCCAGTTTAAAAGGCCAAACAAGGGAAGAAGTTGAGGACTCTTTATCCATGTTGAAGTCTATTCTCTGTACCATGGCCGCTCCTAACCTCGGTGTAGACGACTTAGAGGCTTCTTACCTGGAACAAGCCATGCGAGAAAGCTGGCGCCAATACCAGGAAAAGACAACTTTAACAAAGATTGCTCAAAGGTTGTTAGAGAATAAGGATAAAAAAGCAAACGGGCTCGGCATCATGCTTTACCCTTATACGAAAACAGGAATCTATGGACGTTTTTTTGAAGGGGAAGCCAATGTTGATTTTCAGAAGTCTTTAGTTGTTTTAGAACTCGAAGAATTGAAAGAAAGGAAGGATTTACAGGCCGTTATTGTTCAAATGGTGGTTGTCCATATCACCAACCAAATGTTTTTAGGGGATCG
>JAJZHT010000037.1 GCA_021804455.1 Pseudomonadota bacterium
GTATTCAAATCAAGCAATTTTACGGTTGCTCCGAATACCACCTTTTCTTCGCAAATTTTAGATACCTCTATAACCTGGGCGCGCGCTATTTTGTCTTCAAGCTCCATAATTTTACCCGTCAAAAAATTTATGACAACCCCATTTGTTTGGTACACCAAGAAGTTCTGCCTTTATTGGAAAAAGCCATTGATCTAGCAAAACAACAAAATCTAAGGCTAAAGATTTTTGATGCTTTTCGTCCTCAAGGCGGACAAGAAAAATTATGGTCAATTTGTCCTAATCCTATGTATGTTGCTAATCCTGCCCAGGGTTCTAACCATACCCGAGGAGTCGCCATTGACTTAACATTGATTGATGAAAGGGGTAATGAACTGGACATGGGAACTCCTTTTGATGATTTTACCGATCAATCTCATCATGGAGCCTTCATAAGCCCCCATGCCAATGCCAACAGATATACCCTTTTGGGAATTATGATGTCTGCAGGGTGGGACCTATATAATAACGAATGGTGGCATTATCAGGCCTTTAACACAAAAAGCTTTCCCCTTATTCAGGAGGCCCACAAGATGATGAAAGCCTAAAGAACGTTTTTATGATAATAGTGATAAAAAATAAAAATTTAATGTTTTCTTAAAAAATTTCGTATAAACTTGGACTCAGATCCACCCCGTAAAGGGGGAGACGAGTGAAGTTTATTTCAACTAAGGGAGTTACCTCTATTATGAAGAAAGTATTTTTGCCAACCGCTTTGGCTCTTTTTCTTGCAACCGGATTAATCGCTGCAGAAGATAAAAAAACGGAAACCACAACACCTGCGGCCGCTGAAAAAACTACAGCCTCTGCCGAAGAAACGAAAAAACCTGAAGCGGCAACATCGACTGAGCATGCTACAGAACACAAAGCTGATGACAAAAAAGCAGACACAAAACCTGCAACCGCGGTAAAACATCACCGTCACCATCACCACAGCCATGTTGATATCAAAACAGCCAATGAACTGACTGAAAAATTGAACAAAATGACATGCCCTATTAACATGCCTGCTCCCGCTGCGTAAGGATATATCCGACCCAGAATGTTAAAAGCCCAAGGTACCCTTGGGCTTTTTTTATTTTTAGCAATAAAGAGGTTGCAACAAACGGCAATATTGATTATTAATAAAGGCACTTCAAGCGCCCGTAGCTCAATTGGATAGAGCGTCAGACTACGGATCTGAAGGTTAGGAGTTCGACTCTTCTCGGGCGCGCCAAGGAAATCCTTGTTTTTCTGGTTATACTTGTCGACGTTCTGAAAAAGCGGCCGATAAAGTTCCCTCATCTAGATAGTCAAGTTCTCCCCCTATGGGAATGCCATGCGCCAAACTGGATATTTTAACTCCATAAGCTTGTAGATGATCCACCAAGTAATGAAGGGTTGTCTGCCCCTCTACCGTTGCATTCAAGGCTAAAATAACCTCCTTAATATGTCCATCTTGCAGCCGCTTTAAAAGAGAATCGATAGCTAAATTTTCAGGTCGTATATGATCAAGAGCCGATAACAACCCTCCTAAAACATGATATTTTCCCTTAAAAATCTGTGACCGTTCCATGGCCCATAAATCAGCCACATCCGCTAAAACACACAAAGAGTGAAGATCACGTTTGGTATCCTGACAAATTGAACAAGGGTCTATGGTATCCAAACTGTGACAAATCGAACATTGTTTAATCCTTTGATCAACGGTTTGTAAAGATTCGACCAAAGGCCTTAACAATAAATCGCGTTTCTTTAAAAGGTGAAGAACAACCCGACGCCCTGATCTTGGACCTAAACCAGGCAAACGGCTAAATAACTGAATAATACGCTGAATTTCGGGGCTGTCCATAAAGTGTACTTTGACTATTCGATGAATCCCATTGATCTTAGTGAAACATGACGACCTTTGCCAATAATTAAATGGTCATAAAGTTGAATCCCTAACGATAGAGCAGCCTGGTAAACATGACGGGTTAAATCAATATCAGAACGAGAGGGCGTTGGATCCCCTGTGGGATGGTTATGCACCATAATGATCGCAGACGCCCCCAAATCAAGAGCCCGTTTTACAATTTCGCGAGGATAAGCGGGCGTATGATCAACGGTTCCTACTTGCTGAACCTCTGCCGCAATCAGTTGATTTTTTTTATCTAAAAATAACAAACGAAGTTGTTCTCGCATATTATAGGACATGTGCATTTGACAATACTCTAAAACCTGTTGCCAATTTGCTAAAACAGGCCTTTGAAGAAGGGCTTGTTTCAGAGTTCGCTGCAATAAAGCCTGATAAACTTTTAAAGCATGACTTACCGATGGCCCCGCCCCTTTAATTTCCTGAATCAATTTTTCGTCAGCCTCAATCAAAGCTTCAAAATTGCCAAAACGCTTTAATAAGTCTTTAGCAAGAGGCTTAACGTCCCCTCGGGGAAGAACTAAGTATAAAAAAAGCTCTAATAATTCGTAATCAGCACAAGCATCCGCACCTGCTTTTTGAAAACGTTGCCTTAAGCGTTGGCGATGCCCATGATAATGTGGCTTGTTCATGGCTTTGGTTGAGAAGGGTAAGCAACCATCAAATTTTACCCTTTATAATAAAAATAAATTTACTATAATATTAGTAAAATACAAACATAATGGCAAAGATTCCTATGTCATTGATTTTAACTTTTGGGAATTTAAATTTAAATTCGGATCATTTTTCCCTGGTCGGGAGTATGAGGCACGAAACAGAAGTGGCGCTGGTCAGCGGATTTTGTTCCTTGCTTTTACTCCTCATCCACTGGATAGTCCCAAAACTAAGAAAAATGGACTATTTCAACGATGCTATTTTAAATTCGATTGGTGGAGGTCTTGCCTTAGGATACGTTTTTTTACACGCTATCCCAAGTTTTATTCACAACATTCCTTTTCTAAAATCACAGGCAACCAGTCAGTTCTTGCATAACGAAAAAAACCTTTTGTTTATTGTCTTTATGTTTGTCTTGGCAGGATTTTGTGTCTTATATGCCCTAGAAAAATTAGCTCATGACTATACCAGACAAGGAAAGGAATCAAACGCGGTTTTATACCTTAGCAACATCGGTGTGATGACTTATCTAAGCTTCTCGATCACAGCCATCATGCCCGCAATTGGCCACGAAAATATTTATAGTCTGCTTTTGTTTACATTCATTATGGGATTTCATTTCGTTCTAGAAGATCACGCTCTTACCCATCATTTTCCCACCCGCTTTACCCATTGGGGACGTTATACCATCATGCTTGGAGTCTTAGGAGGGTGGATCTATGGGGCCTGTTCTCAGGAAACTTTCCCAACTTTCACAACCGTCTTTATGAATGCTTTTCTGGCCGGCGGACTTATTATTTCAACAACCAAAACAGAATTTACTCTCTTAGAAGGAAAATCTCATTTTCCAACTTTTTTAGCCAGTCTTATTACGAAAACCGTCGTTGTATTCATTATGTTACTTTTGGAAAACATTGGATAAGTTGGGTGAAGAAAGGTGATCATGATGCTAGCGCGCGATAATAAATTAGAACAATTCTTTGAAAGCGACAAAGGACATGAAGTCTTAGGCTTCTTGATTCTCTTAAATGCCATTATCTTAGGTTTAGAAACGTTTTCAAACATTTATGCTTCCCCTTTCTTTCCTTTTCTTGAAATCCTGGACAAAACAATTCTAGGTGTCTTTGTTGTTGAACTTGGTTTAAGAATCTATGCCAGCGGGTGGCGGTTTTTTAAGCAAGGTTGGAACTTGTTTGACGCCTTTATTATCTTAATTTCTGTGGCCCCTTTTGCCCATGGTTTATCCTCTCTGCGATCTTTACGGATTTTGCGTGTGATGAGATTGGTCTCTTTATTTCCGAATATGAGAATCGTCGTCTCAGCTTTGGTTAACGCTGTTCCAGGTATTTTAAGTGTTGCCAGTATTCTTTTGCTTTCTTTTTATGTCGCCTCAATTGTTGCGTTTAATCTTTTTCATCAAGATAGTTTTGAACATTTTGGAAGTTTAAAAAGAACTATGTTTACCTTATTTCAATTGATGCTGGGGGACGACTGGGGTTCAACGGTTCGCCCTCTTTTGGATCACCATCCTTATGGGTATCTCTTCTTTATCCCCTTTATGCTTTTCATGACCTTTACCATTTTAAACCTCTTTTTTGGTTTAATTGTAAACTCTATGCAAAACGCAGCCGAAGCGGAAAATAATTCCCCTGCGACAACAGACCCTTTAGAAAACTTACAAACTGAAATAATAGCCATCAAGAAACAGCTTGATGATATCAAAACGCTTATAAAACGGTGACCTCCTCTAGGTGAGATTTTTAAATCTCTACCTAGTAGAAAAATTCCATATTGAAAAAGATGGGAATGGTTTTAAGCGGTTTGTTCACTTAATTTTTTTGCATGGATTTTAAGAGGGATGTCTTGGTTTTCAACCACACCTTTATCAATGATAACCTCTTCAACGTCCTTGTAAGAAGGCAACTCAAACATAGTATCCAATAAAATTTGTTCCATAATGGAACGAAGCCCTCTTGCCCCTGTCTTGCGGCCAATGGCCTTTACAGCAATTGCTGACAGGGCGTCATCAGTAATCGTTAATTGGGTGTTTTCCATTTCAAACAAACGTCGATATTGTTTAACCAAAGCATTTTTAGGTTTGGTTAAAATGTCAATTAATGCGGCTTGATCTAAATCTCCCAAGGTTGCAATCACTGGCAAACGACCAATAAATTCAGGGATAAGGCCGAATTTCAACAAATCTTCGGGCTCTACCTCTCTTAAGATGTCGCCCGTTGGCCGTTCATCCGGCCCTTTAACTTCAGCTCCAAACCCAATACCAGCTCCTTTGCCCCTGGCTGAAATGATTTTCTCCAAACCGGCAAACGCTCCTCCGCAAATAAATAAAATATTGGTGGTATCAACCTGCAAAAATTCCTGTTGGGGATGCTTACGCCCTCCCTGCGGAGGAACAGAAGCAACAGTACCCTCCATAATTTTCAAAAGGGCCTGTTGGACACCTTCTCCCGAAACATCTCGGGTAATCGATGGATTGTCAGATTTGCGGGAGATTTTATCGACTTCGTCAATATAAACAATACCGCGCTGCGCTCTTTCAACATTATAATCCGCCGCTTGCAATAATTTGAGAATAATGTTTTCAACGTCCTCTCCTACATAACCAGCTTCGGTTAATGTTGTGGCATCCGCCATTGTGAAAGGAACATCTATAATGCGGGCCAATGTTTGAGCCAGCAGAGTCTTACCGCTTCCTGTAGGACCAATGAGCAAGATATTTGACTTGGCGATTTCAACCTCGGCCCCCTTGCGACCATCGGCTAAACGTTTATAATGGTTATGAACCGCAACAGATAATACCTTTTTGGCGTATTTCTGACCAATAACGTAATCTTCTAAAACACTGAAAATTTCCTCAGGTGTGGGAACCCCTTCCTGAGAAGAAACACGACCTGATTGATTTTCCTCACGGATAATATCCGTGCATAAATCAACACATTCATCACAGATAAAGACCGTAGGTCCTGCAATTAATTTACGGACTTCGTGTTGGCTTTTTCCACAGAAAGAACAATATAAAGTATTTTGGCTTTCGCCACCAGTAGGCTTGCTCATACAGGTCTCACTTTAAAGTTTGATTAACAAAAGCACGCTTAGGACTTAACACCCCATTAAAAGACCACCACGTGCTTCTCTTTTTTTCTTTTTCCAGTATGAATTGGAAAATATCAAAAAAGTGTTAATTTTTCAATTAAGGGATCTTTTCCTTCTAATCCCTTTCCTCCCTAAACAGGACGCTGGACAACCACGTGGTCAACGATCCCAAAATCTTTTGCCTCTTGTGCCGACATAAAATAATCACGATCGACGGCTTCTTCAATTTCTTTTAGATTCTTCCCTGTGCGCTCAGCATAAATTTTATTAAGACGAGCCCGAATCTTTAAAATCTCACGGGCTTGAATCTCAATATCAGAAGCCTGTCCCTGAGCCCCGCCAGCAGGTTGATGAATCATTACCCGGGCATTTTCCAGGCAGTATCTCTTTCCTTTAGTACCAGCCGCCAATAAAAACGATCCCGCTGAACATGCTTGGCCTAAACATATCGTGGATACATCACACTTGATATAATTCATGGTATCAAAAATGGACAAACAAGCTGTCACAACTCCACCGGGAGAGTTAATATACAAAGAAACATCCTTGTTAGGATTTTCAGCCTCTAAAAATAAAAGCTGGGCACAAATAAGGGCCGCCATCTCATCATAAATCTGTCCAGTTAGAAAAATAATTCTTTCTTTTAAAAGACGAGAATAGATATCGTACGCTCGCTCACCACGTCCCGTTTGTTCAACAACCATGGGAACAAGATTGGCCATTTCGAGCCTTGGATTCGATATTTGGGTCAAGGGGTAATGGAAATTTACTGTCATGCGGCTTCTCCCTCCTCTTTCTTCTTTGTTTTTTTAGATTTTGTCTGCTTCTTAGGTTCCTCTTCCTCGTCTGTATCGTATTCAGGCAGAATCCCTTTTAATTTTTTCTTCAATTCTTGAGGTGAAAGTGCTGTTTCCTTCAGAGTTACCTTTTCTAAAATAAAATCAACAACCAAATCTTCTAAAGCAGGACCCGTTAATTGCTCAATATGTTCTGGGTGGTTACGATAAAAATCAATAACCTGATGTTCCTGACCAGGGTAAAGCATGGCTTCTTGAAAAATGATATTACGCACGATTTCAGGTGTAATTTTAATATTATTCTGGCGAGCCACCTCACCAACCACCAATCCCAACCGAACACGCCGAAGGGCAATATTTTTATATTCTTTTTCATACTCATCTAAAGGCTTATCGGCTTCTTCTTCTTCGATTCTACCTTGATCCTTGGCTTCTTTGATCTCCTTTTGCAGACGTCGCCAAATTGTTTGGAACTCATAATCAACCATATAAGTTGGTACTGCGAAATCGTATTCTTCTGCCAAAGCATCTAACAAATTACGCTTGTGATAGAGGCGTGCTAGACGCTCATAATCCGCCTTTAAATTAGCAACAATTTTTTTGCGCAAAGCGTTTACATTTTCATAATCAAGTTCTTTGGCAATTACATCATCATTAACAGTTTTCTGAGGTTGGGCTGTTGCTAAAATCTCAACCTCAAAGTGAACCACCTGTCCTGCCACCTTCTTATCAGAAAAATCTGCAGGAAACTCGTGATCAAGGGTTATATGGTCTCCCTTTTTATGGCCCAAAAACGATTGAACCAAAAAATCTTCACCCTCACCGACAACAAACTTAACGCTTTTGGACGAATAAGATTCTAGTTTGTTATTATTTATTGTTGCCTGCACATTTACTGTGACTTGATCTCCCTCCACGATTTTATGGCTGTCTTTAGCAGGTTCAAATTTTTTATGGCGTTCCCCTAGTCTTTGTAAAGCTTCCTCGATTTCTTTATCATCGAAAGTCACTTCTAATTTTTCCAGTTTAATTTTCGAAAAATCTTTCAATTCAATCTCTGGAAAAATTTCAAAATTGACAGAAAAGGAAAAATCTTGGTTTTCTTTAATCTCATTAAATTCATAGTTTGGGCGTCCTGCAACACGCCAGTTGTTTTCTTTATAAATTTTCTCAGTTGTATCATGAGTAATTTTTTCAACAACCTCTTGCAAGGCCTGGCCACCATAACGCTGGCGCAAAATATTTAAAGGAACTTTCCCAGGACGAAAACCATCTAAGCGAATTTTCTTAGCCTTACTTTCAAACCAAGCATTGACTTGTTCATTGATCGTTTGGGATGGGATTGTTACCTGGAAACCCTTTTTCAAACCTTCTGCCACCGTATTGTTAATTTGCATACCGCTTCTACCTTAAAATATTCAAAGACAATCTTGGTGCGGGCGAAGGGACTTGAACCCCCATGACTTGCGTCGCCAGATCCTAAGTCTGGTGTGTCTACCAATTCCACCACGCCCGCACAGATCATTTTGCAAATGATCCTTCCACCAATAACAAATCTGGGTTTCTTGTTCAACCCTTATGCGGGTTGATGTTTGTGAAAGTTGAAAACTAATTTTAAATCAAACCTGTTTAAAGGAGCTTAGCCATAGAAAAATCAAGATATTTCCCTAACACCACACCCTTCGTATGCAACATAAAAAACACACTTCAAGATAGAGGGCGCTCAAGAAAAATTCGAAGGACTGTAAAAAGCAAAGAAACACTCTTATATTGGATTTGTTTTATTTTCACTTTAAACGAATAATGTCACATTTTTTAAAACTATTAAGTGCTTCATTTTTTTTGTTGAGTCTTATAGGAACTCAGAACAGGGTATACTCATCAGAATCCCCTCGCGCCTTTTTAACCCCTCATCAAGCCCAGTATTCTATTCAATTGGTGAAGGGGAAAAACAGGACTATCCAAGATGTCACAGGAAAATTAACCATACGTATTGTTGACACAGGGGATGGATGGACCTTCGAACAAGAATGTTCTGTCAAGGTCATAACCCAAACAGGCAACCACGATGAATTTCATACTACGGTTGCCTCATGGGAATCCAAAGATGGAAAAAGTTATACATTTAATGTGAACTCACGGTGCAACGATGAAGAAATTGAACACATCCGTGGCCATGCAACCGCTGATAACGAAAAATGGGGACTGGCTACCTATCAACAACCAGAAACTTCTCTTGTGCGTCTTCCTCCCAAAACACTTTTCCCGCTTCAATATTTAAGTAAAATCCTCAATGAAATTAGCAACAACAACACTGTTTTTCCCAATCAAATCGTTTTTGATGGGATCAGTGACATTAAAGAAGCGGTGGACATTAATTTAACCATTACTCCTAAAAAACCCGATATTACCGTTAACAATCAATCTTTGTTAGAGACTGATAAAGCCTGGAGTCTCCAAATGGCTGTTTTCTCAAGAGATAGCAAAAATATTGAGCCTGATTATGAAGTAACCCAGACGATCCTTAAATCGGGGATTATTCTTTCCATGGATATGTGCATGGCTTATGGTGAAGAAACCTTTAAAGCCAAAGTTTTGCTAACAGATCTTAAATTTTTTTCTTAGGTCTTTGCATCCAAATCTTTAACAATTGACAGAATCCTTTTTTCCAGTAGATGATAAAAAGAGTTTAAAATTTGACCTAGTGGAGATTTTTTGTGGAAGCTGCTTGGAAAATTGCTCCCTTGTCCTCTGAACATTGGATACCTTCCTCTTCCTTTATCAGTCAGTACGAAAAAATACATTCTCGTCTTTTACACACTTTTTCCTTTCAAAAAGATTCTTTAAAGACTGCTATTGAAGTCTTAGAAAAATTAGCCGAGACTCCACAAGGGCGTTTTTTAATTCAAAATCGACATTTAAACATCCCCCATCAAAACTCCTTTTTTTATTCCCCTCAAAACGAGGTTTTTTTAAAACAAATGCCTTTTGTCCAAGCCTTGCACTATCACGTGGATAGGCGTCGCCAAATTTTACAGAACAGTCTACAGAACTTTCTTACAATAACAACCATACCCTGCCAAGGAATGGGGGATGTTCTAAATTTGGATTATCGGGATATTAAACAAATCCGTCTGATGGGCCTAGACACAAGCCCTCTCTCTTTCGAAACAGCTTTTCAACAAGCCGACCAAAAAGACCTTACCCATTGGCTTGAATTTATGCATCTGGATCCAATGTT
>JAJZHT010000038.1 GCA_021804455.1 Pseudomonadota bacterium
TTCACGAAGTAAATTCCCATTGCTACGAGAGTTAAGCACATTGCAATTCCTTCTAACACGAAAACCTCCTGAGATGGATCTTTGATAATCTCTTAAAAATCCTGCCTCAACCATTAACTCCAGAACGATTTTAGCCCGGGCTTTAGCACGTTTTGGATGTTGGGCGGGGGAATATTTAGAGAGCGCTTTCAACAGCCCTGCAATCACTGCCGACTCAAAAACCGTTAAATTTCGTGCTGATTTACCAAAATAACGTCGGGCTGCTGCATCAATTCCATACGTTCCCGAACCAAAATAAACCCTGTTTAGATAAAGGGTCAAAATTTGATCCTTGGTAAATTTCCATTCTAACCATAGAGCAAGCAAAACTTCTTGAATCTTACGTTTATAAGATCGGTCATGAATGTTGAATATTCCTTGGGTAAATAAGATGTTCTTGGCCAGCTGTTGGGTTAGAGTTGATCCCCCCTGCACCACTCTTTGAGCACGGTAGTTAGCATAGAAAGCCCGTACTAACCCAATTATGTCGACACCAAAATGGCTGTAAAAACGTTTGTCTTCTACAGCTAGCAAAGCCTGCGGCACATACGGCGGTAAATCTTGAACTTTCACCATGTCTTCGTAGAGGTCGCCGTAAGTCCCCAAAATAACACCGTCAAAAGATTGTACCGTTACACTGGGATTCCTGCTGTTAATTTGGATGTTTTTTAAATCTGGCAAATCATGACTAAACCAAAGAATCAACAATCCAATGCCTATGATTCCCCAAATTGCCATCATCAAAAAAAACTTTAACAGACTTCCCGCCCAAGCATTTTTGCCTTTTTTGATTTTTTTTAGAAAAGCCACGGAAGAACGCGGTTTACTTTTTTTTGAGCGGGGTGACATTGCCGTCTAAACGTCCAAGTTAACAACCTTTAAGGCATTGGTTTGGATAAAATCACGTCGTGGTTCTACCACATCTCCCATTAAAGTAGAAAAGATTTCTTCAGCTTCTTCTAGGTGGCTTAATTTGACCTGTAAAAGGGTGCGAGCCTGCGGATCCAAAGTTGTTTCCCATAATTGTTCTGGGTTCATTTCACCCAAACCTTTGTAACGATTAATCGTCACTCCCTTACGTCCACAGTCTAGTAAGACTTCACTTAACTGGGTTGGTCCAAAGATAAGGGGCAGATCGGTATTTTCTTTTCCTTTGGCCTCAAAAGAACAAGGTTTACCAAAAACTTCCTGTAACTGGGATTTTAATCCTAATAACGACTTCAATTCTGGCATCTGCTCTAGAGATGGTTCTAAAACCCAACTTTCCTGCACTGCGAAAAGGGTTCTTTCCAGGATTAGTCCCTGTTCTTTAAGTTTAAGAGCCCACTTTGCCTTGGATGTTTCGATGTGTTGTAAATGGGCTTGTAATTTCTGTAAATAACTTTCTGTAGTTCGTTCCGATTCAGGAATTTCAAAATATCCAAATAAAAAGACTTGTTCTAAAAGATGTGTATTTGAAAAACGTCGTTTCATACCAAGAAATGCATGACGAGCTTTTAAAATTACCTCAGCGAGCTGACGCAAGTCCTGCCCAGCAATAACAGAACCATCACCAAGCTTGAGACACCCTTCTGAGCAAGCCGCATCCAATAAATAACTTTCTAAGGCCTTATCATCCTTCAGGTATACTTCAGACTGTCCACGTTTTAACCGATATAAAGGGGGCTGAGCAATATACAAATAACCTTTTTCAATCAGCGGCCGCATTTGGCGATAAAATAAGGTTAGTAACAGAGTCCGAATATGGCTGCCATCGACGTCAGCATCAGTCATGATAATGACTTTGTGATAACGAATCTTATCAACAGAAAATTCTTCAGCACCAATACCTGTTCCCAGGGCTGTAATCAAAGTTCCAATTTCTGCTGAGGCTAGCATTTTATCAAAACGAGCGCGCTCTACATTAAGGATCTTACCTTTAATAGGAAGAATAGCTTGAAACTTGCGGTCGCGAGCCTGTTTGGCGGATCCCCCTGCTGAATCTCCCTCAACAATAAAAATCTCGCTTAAGGAAGGATCCCGTTCCTGACAATCCGCCAACTTCCCTGGTAAAGAGGCTAGATCCAAAGTTCCTTTGCGACGCGTCAATTCGCGAGCACGACGGGCAGCTTCTCGGGCAGCTGCCGCCTCTAAAACCTTGGCAACAATCAGTTTGGCTTGGGCAGGATTTTCTTCAAACCATGTTTGCAACGCCTCGCTAACGGCAGACTCTACAGCTGGACGAACCTCTGATGAGACCAATTTATCTTTTGTTTGTGATGAAAATTTGGGATCGGGAACTTTGACGGACAGAATACAACTCAGGCCTTCACGGGCATCATCACCGATTAATCCTAATTTGGCGTCTTTTTTGCCCTGGCTAGATTCTGCGACATAGGCCCCTACTGTACGGGTCAAAGCCGCTCTAAATCCTGCTAAATGGGTTCCGCCGTCTCTTTGAGGAATATTATTGGTAAAGCACAGCATCGTCTCATGATAGCTGTCTGTCCATTCTAACGCCATTTCTACGGATATCTGATCCACTAAGGTTTTCAAAGTAATTGGCGACGCATGTAAGGCTGTTTTTCCACGATTGACATACTTAACAAATTCAACCAATCCTCCCTCATAGCATAAAGATACCTCATAAGAAGAATCAGGTCTGTCATCCCGTAAAATAATATGAACACCAGAATTTAAAAACGCCAGTTCCCTCAAACGATGCTCAATGGTAGAGCGATCAAAAACCGTAATTTTAAAAATTTCCCGGGAAGGCAAAAAACGCACTCTGGTACCCTTTTGGGTTTCTTCTTCCCCAACAACAGCTAAGGGATCCTGCGGCACGCCATCGTGGAAACACATCGCGTAATGCTTACCATCCCGCCAAATATCCAGTTCTAATACTTCAGATAAAGCATTGACCACGGATACGCCGACACCATGCAATCCACCGGAAACTTTGTAGGAATTTTGATCAAACTTTCCCCCTGCGTGCAGCTGTGTCATAATAACCTCGGCCGCCGAGACACCCATTTCCTGGTGAAGGTCAGTGGGGATACCTCGTCCGTTATCCGTTACGGAAACATAGCCGTCTGCTTCCAAAACAACGGTTATTTTGTCACAGTGTCCTGCCAAAGCCTCGTCAATGGCATTATCCACCACTTCATATACAAGGTGATGGAGTCCAGTACCATCATCCGTGTCGCCAATATACATACCAGGGCGTTTGCGAACGGCATCAAGGCCTTTTAGGACTTTAATAGAATCAGCGGTATAATTTTTGGAAGCAGAACTCATAAAACTTTTAACCTGGTGTTGCTGTTGCTTGGTCAACCACAAAAAATTGTGCTTGCCCTACTAGGGATTCAAATAACATGGCATCCGTGCCTGTCAACCACGTTTGGACATGCCCCCGCAAATCGGGTTGTGATTGCAAAGCACAAATTTCTTCAAACAGTACCACACGGTGACGAAAATCTAAATGGGCAATCACGTCATCAAGCAAAAGAATTGTTAAACGAGGATCGTGTCGGACTTTTGCATGAATAAAGGACAGAATCGTTGCCACCAAAAGGATCTTTTGTTCTCCGGTAGAGGCTTGATCTGCGGCAATATTCTTCATCGTATGCATCACATGCCAATCACTGCGATGAGGGCCGAATTTCGTCGTTCCACTTTCTTGATCGTTAAAACGGTGTTGGCGTAACGCTTCTTTAAGTTGGGTTTCAGCCTCGGTTGCGGGGAGTTGGCCTACCCATGAATCAATATCACCAACCATAGAACTTTCAAATTTAGGGAATAAAGGATGCAAATATCGTTTGCCCTCCCCTAGTCTTTGCATTAAGTGGTGTCGAGCGACAGCAATAGCCACACCAAGACTTGCCAATTGCTCCTCTAAAGCTGAAAGCCATTGGGGATCGTTCTGATTTCTTAAGACCATCATTCGCTCCCTTAGCACATGTTCGTAGCGATTCACGCGTTCTGCGTGAAGGGGATCGTCCGCATAAACCAACCGGTCAATGAACTTCCTGCGCACCGAAGGGGTATCCAAGAAAATTCGATCAACCTCAGGGGTTAGCCAAAGAATATGCAACCATTCCGCAAAACAGGCTTGACCTTTGACGGTTTGACCGTGGACCCGGTAAAGACGTTTTTCCAAACCTTGACTTGTTTTTTCTAACCCTGTTGATAAAGATGTTTCATCGTTTAAAAGCAAATGAATGGCCCACAACAGGCCATGATCTTGGTGATGAAGGTGGCAACTCATCTCTGAAACTCTCTCGCTTCTTAATCCCCGTCCTGGCGCGAAAAGAGAGATTGCCTCTAGGATGTTGGTTTTTCCAGCCCCGTTTGGACCTATAAAAACAACAGGGGATTGGCCTATTTGCAAATCCAGTGTCGGATAATTTCGAAACTGGTGCAAAGATAAGCCACAAATTCCCTGATGCATAAAAATCTTAAACTCGCATGGGCATCAAAATAAAAGTAACGTAAGGATTACCCAAAGGTCGGATTAAAACCGAAGACTCTTCATCAATTAACAAAACTTCCATCTCGTCTGTTGAGATTTGTTGGGCAATATCCGTGAGATAGCGAACGTTAAAACAGATTTCTAAAGAGTCAGGATAGGTGTAATCAACATCCAATTCTTCCTGGGCACTGCCAAAATCACTGCTGACAGCGGATAAAGAAGCCATATTTTCAGTAAGCCTTACTTTAATCGCACGAATCTTATCATTGACGACAGTTCCAACCCGATCCACGGCCTCGGCAAAAGATTTTGTTGGCACGATCAAAGTTTTATCAAATTGAACTGTTAAAGCCTGCATATAATCCGGGAATGCGCCATCAATAAGCCGCGCGCTTAACATTGCCTTCATACGACTGCCGTTAAATGAAAATTGAACCCGGTTATTTGAAACACCCACCTGTACAGGTTGATCGGCTTCGTCCAGGAGTTTAATAACCTCCTGGATTGTTTTACGGCCAATAATAATCTCTGGCATTCCTAAGGCGCCTTCCGGCATGTCACATTCTGCACATGCTAAACGATGCATATCGGTTGCAGCTGCTCTTAAAGCCGTTGTATTTTCTTTTTCCACAGTATGAAAACAAATACCATTCAGGTGATATCGTGTTTCCTCAGCCGACATGGCAAACCGTGTTGTTTCAATTAAATGCTTAAGAACCGGAGCCGGTAGATTGAAATAATGGGATAATTCCCCATGGGTTAATTGAGGAAAATCTTCCTCGGGGAGGCAGGGCAATTCAAAACGAGAGCGGCCTGAAACGATAATCAACTGGCCTTTCTCACTGTTTAATTCCAATTCAATCAAGGTTTGATCATTAAGTTTCTTGACAATTTCATAAGCCAAGTGAGCTGATAAACACGTTGATCCAGGAATCATAACCTGTGCGGGGATTGTTTCAATCAACGCCATATCCATATCTGTTGAGGTAATCTCTAGCCCCTGATCCGAAGCCCTAAGCAAGACATGACTGAGAATAGGAATTGTCGTTTTTTTTTCAACCACACTTTGGCCGTGGGATAAAGCCTTTAAAAATAAATTTTTCTCTAGGGCCAGCTTCATGGCTGTATCTTTCCTTTATTGCTAACGAAGGGAGTCACTTAGGTTAGAGTTAGCATGTTTTTCATTAAAAAACGACCCCCTAGCAGAGGCACTCTATGAAAATTTTTATACATACGGGATTTTGTGGGAATTAGGTACAATGTACCTCTTCCTCCGTATAGCATAGGAGAATTGAGCATCCCTCCTCGAGACTTTCAGAGTAAGGAAATACCTCAGGATGCTGTTTTATCTCTCCTTCTGCAGCACCCCAATCTTTTACTTAAAGGTTCAAAAGATGTTTAGGTTCACAATTATTCTTTAGATTTAGCAACCCCAACCATAGCAGGCCGTAACAGACGGTCATGCATTACATAACCATCTTGCAATACCTGTACAACTGTTCCTGGTTCCTGATCATGACCATCCATTTCCATCATAGCTTGATGCCAATGGGGGTCAAATTTTTCTCCCAAAGGATTAATCTTTTTAAGGCTATGACGATCAAAACATGTTTGAATTTCCTTGGCAATCATCTCGACACCTGTTCGTAAAGCCTTGACCGAGGGTGTTAAATCTTCACTGGCAGGGCAACTGGCTAGGGCGCGCTGTACATTATCATAAATTGCAACAATATCTCGGGCAAAATTCACAGCCCCGTATTTTAAGGCATCTTCTTTTTCCCGTATAGAACGACGACGTAAATTTTCTAAATCTGCCATCGATCGTAACCATTGATCCTTCATGTCCTCAAATTGTTTTTTCCAATCCATACTTTCTTCAGGCACTTCCTGTGTTTCAGGATTTTTCACTTCAGGTTCAACAACCTCTAGATTTGTGTGTTTATTTTCCATGATGTTTATCCTTTTCAACAAAAAAACTCTTATTTTGTGTTATTATAGCCACAGGTTTGTTGAAGGCAAGTTTTGACTATAATCTTTAAGAAGCGGTAGAACCAATTAATTTTCCTACCATTTTGGCGGTATAGTCGACAAGAGGGATGATTTTACCATAGTTCATACGGGCAGGACCAATCACCCCAATTGCCCCTACAATCTCATGTCGAGAGTTGTGATAAGGCGACACAACCAAAGAACACCCAGACAGTTTGAATAAATTATTATCAGAACCAATAAAAATCTGAACGCCATCAGCCTTAATTGAGGCGTCCAACAATTCGTGGAGGGTTTCTTTTGTTTCCAAAACTTGAAAAAGTTGACGAATTTGCTCCAATTCTGTGACTTCAGTAACCCCCTGCAACAGGTGGGATTGGCCTTTAATAATTAAGGATCCTCCTTGATCACCTCCGGCCCAAACCGCTAAACCTGCTGCCACAACCTTGGCGGCTAATTCGTTAAGATGGGCCTGAAAATGCCCTAATTCTTCCACAATTAAATTCTTGGCTTGACCAAGGGTGCGACCTGTCAGTCTGGCATTCAGATAATTGGTAGCCTCCTTCAAGGTTGAAGGCGTAATACCGGCGGGAACTTCGATCAGACGATTTTCCACAACGCCGTCCTCAGAAATTAAAATCACCAAAGAACGTCCTGGGCTTAAGTGAACAAATTCAATATGCTTTAAGGGAGAGTCTATTTTAGGCGCCATAACCAAACCAGCACATCGGGATAATCCTGACAAAAGCGTTGTGGCTTGTTCTAAAATCGTATCAACACTTTGACCTGTGCTTTCTACTAACTGGTTAATATGGCAGCGCTCTTGTTCATTGATATCGCCTAATTCCAACAAGCCATGCACAAAAAAACGTAATCCATCATCCGTTGGTAACCGCCCTGCCGAAGTGTGAGGGGCATACAACAAACCGGCTTCTTCTAAATCAGCCATAACATTACGAACCGTTGCTGGCGATAACGGTGTACGCAAACGTCGGGATAACGTTCGGGACCCCACAGGTTCACCTGTTTCGACATAGGTATCAACCAATTGACGAAAGATTTCTAGGGACCGTTGGTTTAGCTCCGCAAATGTTAAGGGCATCTTTTTCACGAACTCTTTCTTATTTTGTCGTGATTTTAGCATAGATATTCAAGGTTTGTTGATGAATAATCCTTTCACCAAAAGATTTCTCAACCAAATCTCGACTGGCTTTTCCAAACTTCTGGCGTTGTTGAACATCCAGGGCCATTTTTTTGATGGAGTTGGCTAAAATATCCGCATTTCGTGGTGGGATAAGAAAGCCATTAACTTGGTCTTGAACGATCAAACGACAACCCGGCATATCGCAGGTTATGATTGGCTTGCCACAAGAGGCCGCCTCTATTAAAGATTTAGGAATACCTTCTCGGTAATAACTGGCCAAAACTGCCAGATGACTTTTTTGATATAACGCAGCGATATCAGACCGATACCCCAACCATTCAATAATCCCCTCATCATGCCATTGTTGAACAGTTTCCGAGGAAATGGCACCGGGATTTTCCAAATCAGGCTCTCCTACTAACAAGAAGCGAAAATCGTATCCTTCCTGTTTCAACAAACGGGCAGCTTGAACAAATTCCCCAATTCCTTTATTCCATAGCAATCGTGAAACATGAATTACCGTAAAAGGATCAGAAGGTTCAGGAACAGGTGAAAAAACCTCTGTATTGACCCCCGCCCCTAGAATGAGATGAATATTGATCTTTGGGTTTAAATCCTGAATCACTTGAGCATCTTCCGGGTTTTGAACAATCACCTGTACTTTTCGGTTCGAAAGCAAAAAACGTAATAACATTTTAATCGGTTTTTGCAGCCAATGGTCCTGACTGAAAATAGCCCCTAATCCCGAAATGGCGGCCACCATCTGAGGAGACCGCACCATCATTCTGGCTAACGTTCCATATAAAACAGGTTTTAAGGCTACGGCATGTACAATATCAGGACGGATTTGCCAATACAATTTAACAATCTGGTAAAGCGTTTTAATCTCATGCCAAGGATTCAAACCTCCCCTATCGAAATAAAGAGGACAAAAGGTTAACCCCGCCTTTTGAATGCGCTTGTAATCATTCTTGGCGGGGGCCGCTACAAATACTTGATATCCTTGTTGTTGCGCTAAAACAGCTAACGGAAGCCTGTGACTGCAAAAATAGCGATCGTCAGCAACAAGATAGAGAATTTTTTTGGCAGCAATCATAACTTTTTTAGTCTGTATAAACAGCCTTTAATCGAACCAAAGCCAACAGGGCAACCACCGCACCCGCTGTTAAATAAAACGCAGGAACAAGATTGGATCCTGTTAACGTAATGAGTAGGATCACAACCTGAGGAGCGGTCCCCCCAAACAAAGGGCCACTGATATTGGTTGTTAAGGATACGGCTGAATTACGAACGGCTGTAGGAAAAGATTCTACCATTAAAGCTGGCAAGGGCCCAAAATAACCTCCTACTCCAATTGCCATTAAAGCTTGGGCCAAAAATATATAAAAAGTCTGATCTGTGGAATTAACAATCATCATCAATGGCAAGGTCCCTAGCACGAAGAGAACAGCTGCCGTCCCCATCACTATTTTACGCCCATAGTGATCAGACAACCAAGCCGATCCCATAGTAATTAAACTCACAAAAACCATATTGATGGTATTGATTGTAAAAGCAGTACTTTTACTAAGGTGTAAAAACTCTGTCAAATGGGTCGTCATGTATACGAACAAAATATAAAAACTAAGGTCATGTAACATCACAACCAAAACGAGGGTAAAAAGAGTTTTTCCATAGCCTTTAAAAATTTCCAGAACAGGATTTTGACTAAGTTGACCGGTTTCTTTAGCCTTCTCATAAGCGGGAGATTCACA
>JAJZHT010000039.1 GCA_021804455.1 Pseudomonadota bacterium
AAGTCTGCTTCAAAGGGCTGGCTTTACTTTTCCTGTTGCGGATTGTGATAAATTAACCCTTATCTATCCCCATCTTGATCAATTATTGAAAGACTTAAAGGACACCAGAACAAGTTTTTTTTTAAACAATCGCCGAGTTCTTCCTTTAACAAAAGGGTTCTTAGCCAAAGCCGAAAAACTTTATCAGAATCTTTTCTCAACAGAGGGGGGAGAAGGCCTTAAGGTGAGCTTAGACCTTGTGTACGCCAGTGGATGGCGTTCTGCGCCCAGATTCACCTCATAAAAAGTTTTCAAGGATATCTTAAAGCTAAAAGGGCGAAAAATATACGGATGCCAACTGAAAAACAGGGTTTTGAAAAAGAAATAATCTGTTATTTCCGGCATCTTTCTTGGTGGCTCCTGACCTTAAAATCACGTTATCTTGGAATAGCAGCTAAAAAAGATACCAGCGTCTTACTTCCTGATCTTGAGTGCCGGTGCCTTTATAGAAACCGCGCGACTCGATAGTCGCACCCTTTACGTGTATATCGGTTCAGCCCTAGCGCTCATGTTTAAAAATATAGTCCAAAAAATTAACGTTTTGGTAAGGATTTTGGGGGTATGATTAAGAATAACCTAGGTCATGGACCCTTTTTTAAAAACGAGAATAAGGGGCGATAAGGAGAATTTTGCCCACTGTTTTCGTAAGAAGGTGGGTTTAGCCCCCCTCCCGTTTAGGGAGGCAGTGGGCGGGGGGGTGGCAAAAAAATGAAATTAACTTTTTGTTAATCTTTGTTAACAAAGCTCCTTCCTGCACAACGTGCAAGAAACCTCTTTTATGGGCTTTTTCTGTATAAATCCCCCAGTAGAACCAAAGGATATCTTGGCACATCCTATATTTGAAGAAACTGCTGCAGGATAAAACGCATCTTGTTTTGCTCTTGTTGTCTTATCCTTAAAAGGTCTGCATCGGTCTGCCATGCTTCAGGTTTTGCTTTTTGGTAGGCCTCGTTTTTCAATTTCTGCTGCAGACGGTCAACTTCCTTGGACAAGGAGGTCTCCTTAACCTCTAAAAGACTCACAATCGCTTTTAAATCTAGGATATGACCTATTTTTAAAAAGAACGTATGATTACCAAGAACAAAAGGAATACTTTCAGCTACAGGCGTATTCTCAACTTCTATACTTAAGGATTCCAAACGTGCCAAGTGGAGAATCCATGCCTGATGAGCCAGCAATTTATGTCCTTCTTCAGGGCTTCCTGTCAATACAAGTGGGAATTTTAAAGAAGGTGACAAATTCAACAGTCCTCTCAACGAACGTATCTCCTCAACAACGGCCAAGGCTGTTTGTACCGACTCCAGCTGGGAGAAGTTTGGACAGGAAAGATCCGGCCAACGACTTTGAATCAATAAATGGGGCGCCTGCGGATACAAAGAATGCCACAGTTCCTCTGTAACCAAGGGAATAAAAGGGTGGGCAATTTTCAAAAACTCCACCAAACACCATAAAGCTGTTTCTCGGGTTTCTTGCTGTTTTTCTTGGCTGTACGCCTCGCTTAAAAGGGGTTTAAGACATTCAATATAAATATCGCAAAATTGTCCCCACAAAAATTGGTACAAACTTTGAGCCGCCCAGTCAAAACGATAGGTTTCCAGATGATTTCGAACGTCTTGGCTCAGACGAATCACCTTATCAACGATCCATTGATTCAAAGGTTGTTGACAATTTTGGGGGGCAAAATGGGGATTATAAGCACAAGCATTCAGTTGCAGGAAACGGGCTGCGTTCCATATTTTGGTAATGAAATTGCGGTAACCTTCAACTCGCGCTTCTCCTAATTTTATATCTCGTCCAGGGGCCGCCATGGCCGCCAGTGCAAACCGCAAAGCATCTGCGCCGTATCGGTTCATCAAATCTAAAGGATTAATGATATTCCCTTTAGATTTAGACATTTTTTGGCCGTTTTCATCACGAACCAAAGCATGAATATAAACTGTCTGAAATGGAACATCCTTTTGGAAATAAAGCCCCATCATAATCATACGGGCCACCCAAAAGAAAATAATATCAAAGCCAGTAATCAGAACATCTGTAGGATAATACCGTGACAGCAAGGTATTATCTTGCGGCCATCCTAAGGTGGAGAAAGGCCAAAGAGCCGAGGAAAACCAGGTGTCCAAAACATCAGAATCCCGCTTTAATTCCATCACAGAACCATAATAAGCCTGAGCTTGAGCCTGGGCATCGTGTTCTGTTTCAGCGACAAAGATATGGTTATCCGGCCCATACCAGGCAGGAATTTGGTGTCCCCACCATAATTGACGAGAAATACACCAGGGTTGAATATTGTAAAGCCACTCGAAATAAGTTGCCGTCCATGTTTCGGGCACAAAGCGGATCTTCCCTTGTTCGACCGCCCGAATGGCTGGTTCAGCTAGAATCTTGGCATTCACAAACCATTGGTCCGTTAACCAGGGTTGAATTTGAACACCGGAACGGTCGCCATAGGGAACCATGTGCATCACCGGTTCAACATTTACCAACAAGGCCTGCTCTGCCAAGAGGGTGATTACTTTTTCCCGTGCTTCGGAAATGGATAAACCATGAAAAGCTGTGGGAGTATTCTGATTAAGATGGGCATTTTCGTCCAAGATGTTAATTTGAGGCAGATTATGGCGTTCTCCCACCGCAAAATCGTTAAAATCATGCCCTGGCGTTATTTTAACAACCCCTGTTCCTTTAGTGGGATCACAGTAGGTATCGGCAATAATCGGAATACAACGATTCGTTAAAGGAACGTGAACTTTTTGGCCAATAAGGTGTTGGTACCGCTTATCTTCAGGGTGCACAGCCACGGCCGTATCACCAAACAAGGTCTCAGGACGGGTTGTTGCCACTACGACTTCACCCTTCTTATCCGCTAAGAAGTAGCGAATATGATACATATGCCCCTTAACATCTTGGCTTAAAACTTCTAGATCTGAGATAGCCGTCTTGAGTTTAGGGTCCCAATTTACCAAACGTTTGGCACGGTAAATCAGTCCATCTTGGTAAAGTTTGACAAAGACTTTGATGACAGCTTGTGACAATCCTTCATCCATTGTAAAACGAGAACGAATCCAATCCGGTGAGATTCCCAAGCGCCGTTGTTGTTCAACAATCAAGTCTCCCGATTGTTTTTTCCAATCCCAGACTTTTTCTAAAAAAGCGGTTCGTCCCAACTGTTGACGAGTGACTCCTTGTTCCGCCAACTGGCGTTCCACCACCATTTGAGTGGCGATGCCTGCGTGATCTGTTCCCGGTTGCCACAGACTGTCAAAACCACATTGCCGCTTAAAGCGAATTAAAATGTCCTGCAGGGTATAGGTTAACGCATGACCTAAATGCAAGCTGCCGGTTACATTGGGAGGGGGCATCATTAAAGTAAAAGGGACCAATCCTGACTCAGGTTGGGCTGAAAAAAACGCCTCGGTCTGCTGATAACGCTTTGATTCGAATTTTTCTGGATTATAGGTTTTCTCAAGCATTTTAGGTCTATCCCTGAAGTTGGCTGAAGTCGGCAATTTGATCCACCACCTTGATAAAATGTTGCAACAAAGCATAACGGTTCTGCCGGATTTTTATATCATCAACATTCACCCGTACCGTCTCAAAGAACGCATCAATCGGATCCCGTAATTGGGAAAGTTTATGCATCAAACCCTGATAGTGATGGTTTAAAAGCAAAGCTTGACATTCTTTGGATAGATCTTGGAGAGCTGTATAAAGGTTTTTCTCAGCTGACTCTTGCAACAAATCAGCGTTAATCGAATATGTTTCTTGATCTTTTTGTAAAATACCGTTGGTCCTTCGATAAGCGGCTTTTAGAGTTTGACCTTCAGGCTTTTTTAAAAAAAGATGCAAAGCGAGGGCCTTTTGGCTAAGGGCATAAAGATTATAATTCTTTAATAGCCACGCCTGACCAAAAACAGCTGTGACAACATCGGAAGGGATGCCCATCACATCTACTGAAGCGTGTATCATGCGTTCATTGAGGAACTTAATCACTTGTTCGGCGGTATCCGCTGCTAAAGAAATTCCCTGTTCTTGATAGGATTGGACGGATTGTTTCAAAAAAGGCCAAAGATCAAAATCATGATGATTTTCATCCTTCATAAGAATTTTTCCAGTTTCTAGGGCGGATCGTCTTAAGGCGAAAGGATCTTTTGAACCTGTTGGTTTAATACCTACGCCTATAAAACCAACCAAACTGTCCATTCTGTCCGCGATTGATAACTCCAGGCTTATATCTGACTTAGGTTCTTCCCCTTCTAAAGGGCAATAATACTCTAAGAGGGCTTTAACAACTTCAAGAGATTGACCTTCATCACAAGCATAAATAAACCCCATCATGCCTTGTAATTCCGGGAATTCGCCAACCATCTGGGTTAAAAGGTCGGCTTTACATAAATGGGCGGCTTGCTTTCCTTCTGGTGTGGTCATTAAACGTTCTAAACGTTGGACCTTTTGCCCCAAACTACCCAGTTTTTCATGGAAAACAATCCCATCCAATTGGGGGACTAAGTCTTCAAGGGAAGTTTTTCGATCAACTTCGTAAAAGAAAGCCGCATCTGTCAGGCGCGCTTGCAAAACCCTTCTAAATCCTTGCAGCATATCCTGATTCAAAGGCACATGGGTTACCAGTCCAAAATAAGGGGCTAACGAACCTTCCTTGGTTTCAAAACTGAAATACTTTTGGTGAATCCTCATGGATGTTGATAAAACAACCGCTGGCAAATTCATAAAATGGGGATCAATTGGCCCCAAAGAAACAAAGGGGTGGTCAACCAGCCCTGCGACTTCTTCTAATAAAGCAGGATTGGCTTGTAGTTTAATTCCGATTTTATGGGCCTGTTCACCAAGTTCTTTTTCAATAATCTGTTGGCGTTGATGATGATCGAGAATAACAAAAGCTTTTTCTAAATCGGAGCGATAGGTTTGAAAATCACGAACTACAATTTTATGGGGTGCTAAAAAACGATGCCCTTGAGTCGTATTTCCCGTTTCCAGATCCAAACCTGATACAGGAAAAACGATCGGATTTTCGTTATAAACACAAACAATCCCGCGAATCGGCCTTATCCAAGGTCGCGTAAATGTTTGGGTTTTTGGATGATACCAGCGCATGGTTTTAGGCCAAGAAAATTGGTCTAAAAAGGCATGAACACAATCAGGAATGATGGTTTCGATGGCACGCCCTGATGTCGTTAAGGTTGCATACCAATATCCCTGTTGTTGTTGCCACTGATCTTGAGAGAGCCCTGTTGCTTTGGCAAAGCCCGCTAAGGCTGATTGGGGCGCATCCAAACGGGGTCCTCGGCGTACTTCTTGGGTTGACTCTGTTATATTTTCTAATCCTTGAACCCACACGACCAGACGGTGAGAAGCTATGAAGGTTTCAACTTTATGATAAAGGGCACCATATTGCTTTAACAAAACTTCCATAAGTTGGCAGGCTTGTTTTTGAGCCTGTAATTGCATACGGGCTGGGATTTCTTCGCTGTAAATTTCTAGTAACCATTCCTTCATGGTTAAATCTCCCGTTCATGAAACGTTTTTTGCTCAAGCCAAACCTGACAGCATTTCTTGGCAAGGGCACGAACCTTGGCAATATAACCTGCCCTTTCTGTTACACTGATCACACCACGGGCATCTAAAAGATTAAAAAGATGATTGGCTTTGATACATTGTTCATAGGCTGGTAAAACCAGATTGCTCTCTAAAAGACTTTGGCATTCCTGTTCGCAATCCGAGAAATGACGAAATAAGATGTCTGTATTGGCTGCATCAAAGTTATAAGCAGAAAATTCCCGTTCCGCCTGCAAGAAAACATCCCCGTATGTTAATTTACCAGGCCCCTCAAGACCGTTCCAATTAATATCAAAATGGTTGTCTACTCCTTGGATAAAGGTGGCAATACGTTCCAAACCATAGGTAATCTCTACAGGAACGGGATTGCATTCGATACCACCGACTTGCTGAAAGTAAGTAAATTGGGTAATTTCCATTCCATCACACCATACTTCCCACCCCAAACCTGCCGCCCCCAAAGAAGGATTCTCCCAATCATCCTCGACAAAACGTATGTCGTGATTACTTAGATCAAAGCCAATCTTTTTTAAACTTTCTAAATAAAGATCCTGGGGATTATAGGGGCAGGGTTTTAGAATAACCTGAAATTGATAATAATGCTGGGTTCGATTAGGGTTTTCACCATATCGACCATCTTTAGGACGACGACAAGGTTGAACAAACGCAGCATTCCACAATTCCGGCCCCAAGGCACGAAGAGTGGTTGCAGGGTGGGATGTACCGGCCCCCATTTCACTGTCATAAGGTTGTAAAATAACACACCCTTGATGAGCCCAATAGGTTTGAAGGTTAAAGATAATTTGCTGAAAAGATTGAAAGCGTGCTGACGCCTGAGTCACCACAAGACCTTTATTATGGAATTTTACTGTCCATACCCTACTCGATCCCCCTTTTCAACGTCAATATACTCGAGTTCTTTGATTCGAGGTTGGTAAGAAAGAAGGTCTGAGTATTGAGAATTGCGTAAGAGATTTTGTGTGGCTCGTAATACGATGATGAATAAGAAGGGCATTCCCTTTGCGTTAAAAAGACTCAAGATCAGTGATCAAAAGTCTTCAGCATCTATAGAATTCATACCAAGCTTGAAACATCAAAATATTCCATAAAGGTTGAGAATGGTTGGCGTACCCTTTTCGGTGTTCTTCCCATTTTTGTCGAATTTCTTTAGAATCGAACGTGTTTGAAAGCTTATGATCCGATAACAGGTCATCTGCCCACTCTTTCAAATCATGACGTAACCACGGACCTATCGGTATGGAAAAACCCATTTTAGGCTTATTGAAAAGTTTCTCTGGAATATATGTTTTCAGGATTTGCCGCAACAACCATTTCGATTGACCTTGATAAAGGGTATAAGGCTGCTGCCAAGCCCAGGTTAAAAGACGATGATCCAAAAGCGGAACCCGGCCTTCCAACCCGACAGCCATGGTGGCTCGGTCTAATTTTACCAAAATATCATCCGGTAAATAAGTCATGCTGTCTACATAACGCATTTTATCAACATCAGAATTTAGAAACGCCACCTGCTGCCAAATATTATCCTGCGAATCGTCGCCACCTTCTGGTAAAAGAGCTGAGGTTACAGGCCATTGGTGAACCAAAACATTATAAAAATCTTGAGTACTTTTGGCCGAGAGTAAACGCACAAGCTGATCTCCCCTCTCTGATAAACGTAGAGAATGAAGAAAGGAGGGTAAAATCTTTTCGATTTTTTGCCACTGACCTGCCGATAGAGTGGCAAAAACCCTTCCCAATCCTTTCAAACCAGGCATATAACTTTGCAAACGGCGAATTTTTTGTGCAAAACGATAGCGATTGTACCCCGCAAAAACCTCATCTCCACCATCGCCCGACAAGACAACCTTAACGCTTTGACGGGCCAATTGCGAAACAAGAAAGGTTGGTATTTGGGAAACATCGGCAAAGGGCTCATCATAAAGAAGAGGGAGTTTGGGAATCACGGCCTGGGCCTGTTGCGCGTTGATGTACAATTCGGTATGTTGGGTTCCCAAATAGGAAGCAATTTGGTGTGCTTGCTCGGCTTCGTTATAATTTTTTTCATGAAAACCAATGGTAAAAGTCTGAATCGGTTGGGGACTTTGCTGTTGCATAATCGAAACCACCAACGAAGAATCAATTCCTCCCGAAAGAAACGCTCCCAAAGGAACATCGGCCATCATACGGCGCGCAATAGAATCTTGGATCCAATAGTGCGCTTCTTCCACAGCTTGGGTTTCAGAAATTCTATTCGGCTCTGCCGTTTGTTGTTGGAGAACTTTTTTCAAATCCCAGTAACAAGTTAACTGAGGTTTCTCTCCGGCTCGAAAGGTCAGGATATGACCCTGGGAAAGTTTGTAAACATTCTGGTAAATAGTATGAGGAGCTGTAATATATCCTGTTTTTAGATATCCGGCTAAAGCCTGCCGGTTTAAAGAGAACTCCAAATCAGGATGAGCTTTTAAAGCCTTAAGTTCCGAGGAAAAATACAACCCCTGCTGTTGATAAGTCCAGTAAAGAGGTTTAATGCCTAGACGATCCCTCACCAAATAAAGAGTTTGAAGGTGACGATCCCACAGGGCAAAAGCAAACATGCCAATAAAATGTTCGACCGCTTGAGTAAGACCAAGAGCCGCACACGTTTCAAGCATTATTTCCGTATCAGAATGCCCTCTCAGAACGATCCCCCGTTCTGATAACAAAGGGATCAGTTCTTTTTGACTGTAGGTTTCACCGTTGTAACATATAACCCATCGCCCACACTGAGAGACCATCGGCTGTTGGCCTGCCGGTGACAAATCAACAATGGCTAAACGACGATGCCCTAGACCAACTTTTGATTCGGGATCGAACCACAAGTGGTTACCATCAGGACCTCTGTGGGATAAAGTTTGATTCATCGCCTGAAGATGACGATGTAAAACATCCTGGGAAAGGTTTTTATAGGTTAGAAAGCCAACAATTCCACACATAAATAAACAGCAAACCTCCGTTTTTTCCAAAGTAAAAGGATCCCCCCCAAAACACAAGTCTTCCGTATCCTTTGGCTTGTTGAAAGAAGGGTTATGGGATAATAATTTACTCTCATGACTTAAGGAGAAATGATGGTCCAAAAACCCAAAAACACTTCTAAAAACAGGGATTCTTTTTATTTTCAAGCTCTGACCTGGATAGATTCTTTGTGCAAACAACTTCCGTCTCAAGCTTTGAAGAATTCCCAAAAAGCTTTGAGTCTTGGTTATCGTAACCACTTTTCAACCCATGCGTTTACTGATGAGGCGACGATTCTAAGCTATGCAGCAGCCCGGATGCCTGCCACGTATCATGCGGTGCAAAAATGTTATCAATTTCTGCCCGAATCTTTTCAGCCTAAATC
>JAJZHT010000040.1 GCA_021804455.1 Pseudomonadota bacterium
TTGGTAGGGCGTAGTATTACTTTAGATACCACACAGGAAGTTTTGCGGGATCTGTTGCGTTCTAATGATCGCCGTTTGTCTGTTTAGGATATTCAAAAACGTGTTTGTGAGTTTTATAACGTTAAAATTTCGGATATGTTATCCAGCCGTCGGTTACAAAATATTGCACGTCCCCGACAGGTTGCGATGTATTTGTCTAAAATCTTGACGACAAAATCTTTGCCTGAGATTGGCCGTAAGTTTAGTGGGCGGGATCATACAACCGTGTTGCATGCGGTTCGTAAAGTACAAGAAACGTGTGCTGCTGATCAGGAATTTGCTAACGATGTTGACATTTTGCGTCGATCCTTAGAAAATTAAATGTGGACAAAAAGATGGGGAATCCATAAATATACCCCATGAAGTTTTTCCATCCTTAGAAGAGCTAAGTTCGTTACCCTTGTTAATATTCTTAGAGTATAGGACTGTTGCATATGCATCATTTAGAAAAAAAGATTCCTTGGTTTTTAATTGCTTATTATTATTGTGTGGTTGAGTATTGTACTGGCCTATGATGAATTCTGCTGTTTTGGCTCTTACTCAAAGTTCAGAGAAGTCTCCCGAATCAAATCATAAGGGAGTCTATCGTTATTGGCGTATTCGTATTATGTATTCCATGATGGTTGGGTACGCGGCTTTTTATTTGGTGCGTCAAAATTTCACTATGGCAATTCCTTCCATTCAGTCTGAGTTGGGATATAGCAAAACCCAGATTGGTGCCATTATCACAGTGGCTGCGCTTGTTTACGGCCTGGGCAAAGGAATTAGTGGCCTTTTAAGCGATCGCAGCAATGCACGTTATTTTATGGCTTTTGGCCTCTTAATGTCTTCCGTGATGAATCTATTTATGGGAATGAGTTCCAGTCTAACATTTTTAATGATTTTATGGACTTTGAATTCAGGTTTCCAATCGATGGGATGGCCCCCTTGTGCCCGCTTATTAACCCATTGGTTTAGCCCCAGAGAAATCGCCACAAAGTGGGCTTTATGGAACACATCCCAACAAATTGGAGGAGGGCTGATTTTAGTCTTGGCTCCTTTATTAATTGAAGCCTGCGGATGGCGCTCTATCTTTTATGTGCCTGGATTGATGGGGCTTGGATTGTCTTTATTCTTGTTTAATCGATTGCGCGATACACCTCAATCTTTAGGATTACCGCCGATAGAACAGCATCAAGGTTTGACTCAGTCTTCGGACGAGGAAGAACGTCATTTAACTTTAAAGCAAATCCTTTTCGACAAAGTGATCAAAAATAAACTGGTTTGGTATGTGTGTTTTGCGAATTTTTTTCTCTATATCGTACGGATGGCTGTTTTTAATTGGGCCCCTACCTTTTTAAGGGAGTTTAAGGGTAGCTCTTTGCATGTGGCGGGATGGCAAGCGGCTGCTTTTGACTTCGCTGGAATGTTTGGAGGTATTGTTGCAGGTTATTTATCTGATAGAATTTTTCGTGGGCATCGAGGTCAGGTTGGTGCTATTTTTATGGTTCTCTTGTGTTTGTGTGTTATCTTGCTTTGGAAATCACCCCTAGAATGGGTATGGCTACATTTTGTAGGCATGATGGCAATTGGGTTCTTAGTATCAGGTCCCCAGATTCTAGTAGGGGTTGCTGCTACGGATTTTGCCTCTAAAAAAGCAGCTGGTGCGGCTTCTGGTTTGACGGGGACATTTGGGTATCTGGGCACCGCTATTACCGGAATAGGAATTGGCTCGATTGTTGATTATTATGGCTGGGATTATGCCTTTTTATTGGTGGCAGTTTCAGCTTTGATGAGCGCTTTTTTCTTTGCTTTAACCTGGAACCAAAGGGCAAAAGTTTTGGAAGAAATTCACGAGGAATAGCGACTTTTAACAGGAGTTCTAAAACTCTTTTGAAAGGGAGAGGATGTCTAAGGATTTATTATTAATGGGGTGCCTCAGACGTTTTCTTTGGGTAGCAGGACCTTTGGCAGTATTATGGCTAGCCGTTTGGTGGGCGGTTTAAAGGTATGTTAACTTTTTCTAATCTTTCTCATATTTATCAACAAACTTACGCCTTGCAAAATATCTTCTTAACCCTTAAGAAACCTTCTTTTACGGCCCTTATAGGCCCCAATGGTGCAGGGAAAAGTACATTTTTAAAAATTATCGCTGGTTTATTAAAACCTAGTCATGGTTATTTTGAAATCAGTCCTGGTTTAACAGTTGCCTATCTTCCCCAACAAACCCATTTTGATCGGACTTTTCCTTTAACCGTTAAAGATGTGGTTGCTATGGGTTTATGGTCTTCCTTAGGGGTGGTCGGTGAGTTAAGCGCTCACTATAATAAGCTTTTGGTTAATGCCATCGAGACTGTAGGGTTATCAGGGCTGGAAAATCGTAATCTGAACCAGCTAAGCGGGGGGCAATTTCAGCGTGCTCTGTTTGCCCGAATGATCTTGCAGGATGCGGATGTTTTATTATTGGATGAACCTTTTTCCGCCATCGATGAATCCACCACTGATGATTTGTTACACTTATTAACAGTGTGGCATCAACAAGGAAAAACAATTTTAGCAGTCATGCATAATATTGACCTTGTTCGGCATTTTTTCCCTCAAACTCTTATTTTAGCAAGGCAGGTCGTCGCCCATGGAGCAACGGACCGTGTTCTTAATCAGGAAAACATATTAAAGGCCTACCGGTTGGTGGGAGCATTTTGATGGAAAATCTTTATCAGGGATTGATAAGCCCCTTTGTGGATTATTTGTTTATGAGACGGGCTTTGGTTGCCTGTTTGGCAATTGTTTTATCCAGCGCCCCTTTGGGGGTTTTATTGATGCAAAGACGGTTAAGCTTGGTAGGAGAGGCTTTGTCCCATGGGACTTTGCCAGGGATCGCCCTTGCTTACTTGGTGGGTGGGATATGGCTGCCTGGTCTAACTTTGGGGGGAGCAATAGCAGGTTTATTGATAGCCGTTCTCAGCCATTTTATTGCCCAAAAGACAGTTTTGCAAGAAGATGCAAGTTTTAGTGGACTTTATATGATCTTTTTGGCTTTAGGGGTTTTGATTTTATCCCTCAAGGAGGGGTCAATCCGTTTGGTTCATTTGCTGTTTGGCAATGTATTGGCTGTTGATACTTCTTCTTTATTATTTATGGCGGTGGTTTCAAGCCTAACCCTTTTGGTTTTGGTTCTTCTTTATCGACCTCTTATCTATGAATGTTTTGATCCTTGTTTTATGCGATCTTTGGGAGTATCGTCAGCGGTTTATAACGCTGTCTTTTTAACATTGGTGGTCATTAATTTAGTGGCCGCTTATCAAGCCTTGGGAACACTGATGGCTTTGGGGATTATGATGATACCTGCGGTTACAGCTCGTTTATTATCGCAACGTTTAACAAATATTTTCTTAATCAGTATTGGGTTGTCGCTTTTGGCCAGTTATTGCGGATTAATTTTATCCTATTATTTCAATTGGCCTTCTGGACCCACGATTATCCTGTCAGCAGGTTTTTTTTATGGTCTTGCAATTTTAAAAACTTTGTAACCTTGGGCATAGGGTATCTGTTCCCTCGATAAGGAGGATTATTTTTAATAGGGGCCTGATGAACGTTCTAAAGAGCATACCCTGTAGTTTACGTACCTGTAAAAAACTTCAAAAATTAACGTTTTGGTAAGGATTTTGGGGGTATGATAAGAAAGAACCTAGGTGATAGAGAGCCCCTTTTTGAAGCAAGACAAAGGGTAGTAAGAAAACCTTTGCCCACCGTTTTTGTAAGGTGGTGGGTGTAGCCCCCCTCCCGTTTAGGGAGGCAGTGGGCGGGGGGTGGCAAAAAATGAAATTAACTTTTTATTAATCTTGGTTAAGAAAAAGTTAACATTCAGGGTGAATGCATCTCATTTTAAAGTCTAGGTTTTCTGAGGGTACGGGGAAGTAATTTTCCGAAGTTTTCAATCATCGAGGCCTTTAAAAACCAAAGTTTTCCTTGTCAAAACTTTATTGCCTCTTAATCCCGAAATTAACCGTATTGCACTCAAACCCAAGTCCATAAGTCTGAAGTCATCGGAATGGAGACACTCACGAAAAGTAATTGCGATTACTATCTGAAATTTGATATTATAAACGGTGTTTCGTTTTTAAGGGATTAAAACTGATGAACAAAGCCTTTTTAACCTGTTTTTGTTAGGGGATCTTTTTACCCCTTTGTAAAAATTGATTGTAAAAGGTTAAGAGGTTTATCGTGGTTATCAAAAAAATCCTAATAAGTATTCTTGGACTCATTTTATTGGGCTGCGCTTGGCATTTTATGTTTCGTTCTGCTAAGGCGCCCCAGAATCAAAAAACACTTGTTGTTGTTTCTCAAATCATTGACCATAATACCCTCAATACAGTCTATCAAGGACTTCGTGATGGACTGGCAAAAAATGGGTATACCGATGGGCATAATATTCAGATGATGTATGAAAACGCTCATGGAAATTACACCCTGTCTAAACAAATTGCGGATAAATTTATCGCGCTAAAACCCACCGTCATGGTTGGGCTATCAACCCAATCAGCACAAAGTTTTTTAAACGCCAGTCTCACCCAAAATATCCCCTTGGTTTTTTCAGCGGTAACCGATCCTGTAGCGGCTAAATTATCAGGCCCTTTTGTAACAGGGGTCAGTGATTTTATGCCAGCCGAGCCTCAAATAGATTTATTTCTTAAGATCCTTCCTTCTCTTAAAAAGTTAGGGGTTCTTTACAACCCTAGTGAGATTAATTCTGTAAGTTTCATAGAGAAATTTGAGGTTATAGCTCGTGCAAAAGGAATTGAACTGGTACGCGCCCCCCTTCTTTCAACAGCAGAGGCCACTGCGGCGACGGCCAGCTTGATTGATAAAGTTGATGCCTTTTATTTTCCAAATGATAATACCGCTATGGCGGCTGTTAAGGCGATCGTAGCCGTAGGACTCAAACATCATCGTCCTGTTTTTGCCAACGATACAGCCTCGGTTGAACAGGGGGCTGTCGCTGCTGTTGCCTATGATCGTTATGAAATGGGGCAAATCACAGCCAAACTGGTCGTTGAAATCCTAAGAGGTAAGAATCCCAGCGATTTACCCGTGATTTATGATGCGGCCACCCAAGTCGTTGTTAACAGTTCCAGCCTTCAGACTTTGGGGCTTGCGTTACCAAAAAATCTAAAGAACCCTGTATTGGTCCCTTAATGTTTTAACTGTAAACAGTCTATCTTTAGGGGATATTTGTTGACCCCCAAAGATAGACTTTTGAAGTTTACGTATCAAGAAAACTGCGTAATTTACGTGAACGGCTGGGATGTTTTAGTTTACGCAACGCTTTTGCTTCAATTTGGCGAATACGCTCACGGGTAACGGCAAATTGTTGACCCACTTCTTCCAAGGTATGATCCGTATTCATTCCAATACCAAAACGCATACGTAAAACACGTTCTTCACGGGGTGTTAAGCTGGCCAAAACACGGGTGGTCGTTTCGCGCAAATTGGAATGAATCGCTGCATCAATCGGCAACACTGCGTTTTTATCCTCGATAAAATCACCAAGATGGCTATCTTCCTCATCTCCGATGGGAGTTTCAAGGCTGATGGGCTCCTTGGCAATTTTCATGACTTTACGTATTTTATCCAATGGCATCATCAGTTTTTCCGCCAGTTCTTCGGGAGTTGGTTCACGACCAATCTCGTGCATAATTTGACGGGAGGTTCTTACCAACTTGTTAATAGTCTCAATCATGTGCACGGGGATACGAATAGTACGTGCCTGGTCGGCAATAGAGCGGGTAATAGCCTGACGGATCCACCAGGTTGCATAGGTTGAAAACTTATATCCCCGTTGATACTCAAATTTATCAACCGCTTTCATAAGACCAATATTTCCCTCTTGAATTAAGTCCAAAAATTGTAAACCACGATTGGTATATTTTTTGGCAATCGAAATCACCAAGCGTAAATTGGCCTCAATCATTTCTTTTTTGGCACGAGAAGATTCACGCTCGCCTCGTTGAATGATGGTGACAATACGGCGAAACTCTCGGAATGGAACAGAAAGTTCCTGTTCAATTTTTTCAACATTCTCAATCAAGTTTTCTAAATCCTTAGCATGAATCTCGCAAAATTTTTGCCAAGATTTATGCTGTAATCCTTTTATTTCTTCTAGCCATGCAGAGCTAAAAATGGGCTTAGAAAAATATTGTAGAAATTGGGTTCTCTTTACCCCGCAATTTTCCGCCTGGGTGGCCAAGTTTCTTTCCAAAGTAGCCACATTACGATTGAGTATATTGTGCTGATCGATGAGTTCTTCGATACAAAAAATATTCAGTTTTAATTCATCAAAATTTTCAACCAAATGACTCTTAAGCTTTTGATAATCTTGATCTTCCGCCACAGAGATATTTTCATCTTTCAACAATTGTTTTTGACGCTCAAAAAGTTTGGCATGCATATCAAGATGATTTTGCAAAAGGCCAAGAACTTTATTGCGTGTTGCTTCATCCACATCAGGCAAAACCAAAGAGATGGATTCATTTTCTTCATCCGGTGAATCGGCTAAAAGATCCTCTTCAATAAGATCAAGCTCATCTTCGTCTTGATTGCTGCTGTCAAGAGTAATAAGATTCCTTAAGGAGAGACGCCCATTTTCTAGATCGGTCTTCCAAATTTTTAAAATTTGCGCAGTGACAGGGCTTTCGCACAGACCAGCCAACATCGTGTGATGACCTGATTCAATGCGTTTGGCAATAGAAATTTCCCCTTCTCGTGATAGAAGCTCAACATTTCCCATTTCTCGCAAATACATGCGGACAGGGTCATCGGTGCGGCCAGCTACTTCTTCTTCGCTTTCTTCTCCTGTATCATCAAAATCAAATTCAGCAGAAGGCAGTGTTTCATTAAGTTCACCAGAAAGGGGAGTTTCTTCGGCTTCATCGCTGTCAATAATGCTGATTCCCATTTCTGAGATCAAAGTCATGGATTCATCAATTTGATCGGATGAAAGCTGGTTCGGAGGGAGAGCCTCATTCAGTTCATCATAGGTGATATAGCCCCGCTCTTTTCCCTTTGATAAAAGTCTTTTTAACAAGGGGTTCGATTTGCTAAGTTCGATCAATGGAAGATCATTCTCCCCTTCAGAGGAGGGAATATCTATTTTTTTAACGGTTTTGTTTGCCATAGGTGAGCGGTTCTCCTTTTTAAAAATCTATTCAAAGCTAAGCCGAAGGAATTTGAGTTTTCAGAGCCTTTATTTTTTTCCAAGCTTCTTCATCCAGCGATATCTTAGCCCTATCTTGGGCTTGTTTTAAATCCTCTTTGATATGTTGCCTCCAGGTAGCGCCCTGCCATACATCAAGCCAACGTTCTAAAACAAATTCAGGTGCATGACCTGTCATCGTAAAAGGTGCATGAAGATGCAAATCTGATTCTAATAATTCCTGCAACCATACCTTAAAACCTTTTTGTTCTAGTATCTCTTTTAACCTCTCTTGGTTTTCTAGAGGTTGTTCAAGAATAACAGCCTGAATGGTCTGCCATTTTTCCTCTTGGAATTCAATATCTGCGAACTGTTCAATAACCTCTGTTAACAATGTGGGGTAATTTATCAATGTTGCCAATAAAATCTTCTGTGATAAATCATTTTTTTTCAAAAGCCCGAGGGGGAAGCCCTCTCCGGCTGAATGTATCTTGTTTTGGGTGGAAAAACCACGACGCTGATTTCCCCCCTGATAATACCATAGTTGACGCAATCTTTTCAAAAAATCAAGCTCATAAAACTTTCGTACGTTTGGATCTTGTATAATCGAAAGCAAATCAAGGACATATTGTTGAAATTTAGCTTTTGACTCTGGTGTTGTAAGACTTTGAGGAGGAGTTAAGAAAATTAAATTTTGCCAAAGACCCTCGGCAAGATGAACGCTGCGATCCAGTGTTTCTTTTAAGGCTTTAGGACCATGGTTACGCAAAAGGCTGTCTGGATCTTCTTTGGCAGGAAGATAGCAAATTTTTAGGCTTTTATTAGGCTTTAAAAAGGGAAGAGATCGCTCAACAGTTCGAAAAGCAGCGCGAATTCCAGCGTGATCACCATCAAAACACAAAATGGGACAAGAATGGCGTTTCCATAAAAGCATAAGCTGTTGTTCTGTTACAGCGGTTCCTAGGGGAGCAACTGCTGTTTTCCAACCCGCTTGGTATAAGGAAATGACATCGCAGTATCCTTCAACCAAAAGGGGAGGGACCTCTGTTGATATTTCCTGAATGGCCTGGTGATAGTTATAAAGGACAGAACCTTTATGAAAAAGGGAACTGTCCGAGGAGTTTATATATTTGGCTTGTTGTCCCTCTTTTGATTCTAGCCTAGAAAAGATCCGTCCCCCAAAGGCGATCACACGTCCTTTTACATCAAAAATAGGGAATATAAGACGTTCTCGGAAACGGTCGTAAACTTCCTGGCTGTTTTCTTTTTGAACGACCACCCCTGACTTAACAATAAGATTTTTTTCAAATCCGTTCTGAAGAAGCGTTTGGTACAACGAAAGCCCTCCTTGCTTAAAAGAAGGAGCAAAACCCAGACGAAAGTTTTGAATTGTTGCCTTTTCAAAACCCCTTTTTTCGAAATACCCACGCGCTTCTTCCCCGATGTTTCGTTGTAGATTTTTTTCAAACCAATCACAGCAAAACTCAAGGATTTTATAAAGATCAGGGGGAATATCGTCTCTTTTTTTGTCTTCAATAATACGGATACCCACGTGATCGGCCAGTTTATGCACAGCTTCTTGAAAGGATAAACCTTGTCGTTGCATAACGTAGTGAATCAAATCTCCATGCGCACCACACCCAAAACAATGATAAAATCCCTTGCGGTCATTGATGGTAAAAGAGGGGGTTTTTTCGTGATGAAAAGGACATAGACCCATAAACTCATGACCTTTGCGAGTCAGGTTAAG